>CAJWEI010000025.1 GCA_913031285.1 uncultured Alphaproteobacteria bacterium
AGCCATATCTCAGAAGGTGGCGGTAAGGGTATTGAAGTTTTAAAGCTCAACGCGACAAGCCTTGTTGAAACTTATGCACTCCTTTTACGCCACGACAGTGTTCATGGGAGTTTTTCTGATAAAGTCACCGTGAACGATAATTCAATCGATCTTGGACAAGGTCCAATTGAGGTTATTTCAACGTATTAATCCAACGAACTAGATTGGAAGGATTGCAAAATAGTATTAGAATGCACAGGCAAATTCAATGATGGCAACATTGCAGCTTTGCATATCAAACAAGGCACTAAAGCCGTACTTATTTCGGCACCCGCGAAGAACGTCCATAAAAAAATTGTATATGGTATAAATGATCAAAATTTAATCTCTAATGATACAATGATTTTCAACGGCTCATTTTACAACCAATTGCCTTGCGCCACTGGCCAAAGTCCTCAACGACGCTATTGGAATCGAATATGGCATGATGACAACTATTCATTACTATACTGTCGACCAACTGACCTTGGATCGCCAGCACAGTGACTTATATCGAGCCAGAGCTTCTGCAATGGCAATGATCCTGGCCTCAAAAGATGCCGCTAAGGCGCTTGGAGAAGTTCTGCCAGGGCTTAAGGGTTGCCTTGACGGAACAGCAATGAACGTTCCAACCCGCAACGTATTAGCAATTGATCTAGCCTTTGAAGCCAAAAAAGATGTTACAACTCAAGATGTCAACGAAGTTGTCCGTGAGACCTCTGAAGGCCATTTGGAACACGTCCTAGCCTTTGACCCAGAGCCAAGAGTATTGATCGATTTCAATCATACTACATATTCGTCAATATTTGTGCCAGAACAAACGAAAGTGGTCGGAAGACGTATGGCAAGGGTTTTGGCTTGGTACGATAATGAATGGAGGTTCTCGTGTCGCATGACAGATGTAGCTACATCCATTGGTAGATTACTTTGATAAGTCACTTAGTGATGACGATACCATTTTCAACCGTGCTGCTTTATGCCTACCGCTTTGGAATTTTGCTTTAGCTAACGCCAATTATTATTCTTGATATGCAGGCGAATTCAATTGCTAAACAAACTTGGGTATTTACTTATTTTGATCTTTATTTGCATTATTTAAGGTTAAATTCTGATGGGCCAAAATATACTTTATTTTAAACCTCTTTTAGAAACGACTTCTTGAGAACATTTGCCGTGTCGCGGTAATCACAAAATCGAGACAAATACCGTTTAATGGTTGACAAACTAAAACAGATAGACTTGTTAGCGCTAACAAGCTTCTCAACAACATCGGAAGATTTTATGCCAATAAAAGTAGCAATAAACGGATTTGGACGCATTGGGCGAAACATACTGCGCAGCGCGATAGAATATAACCGTAAAGATATAGAAATTATTGCGATAAATGATTTGGCTCCCGTTGAAACAAATGCTCATTTATTAAAATACGATAGCATATACGGAAAGTTTCCGGGAAAAATTATAATTGACGGCGATATAATCAATGTAGGTTTAGGTCCAATCCAAGTAACAAATTTGAGAAACCCCAAGGACTTACCTTGGGCAGATGTTGATATCGTATTGGAATGTACAGGAATTTTTACATCAAAAGAACAGGCTAGTAATCATCTTAATAGCGGGGCCAGAAAGGTACTGGTTTCAGCTCCATCCAGTGATGCAGATAAAACCATAGTCTACGGGGTAAACCATAAAATCCTAGGGCCTGATGATATTATTGTTTCCAATGCCTCCTGTACGACGAATTGCTTGGCTCCCGTCGTAAAAGTTCTGGATGAACTCGTTGGGATAAAAAAGGGGTTTATGACGACCATCCATAGTTATACCGGCGATCAACCGACCTTGGACCGTGGTCACAGCGATCTTTATCGCGCGCGCGCAGCTGCACTGAATATGATCCCAACATCAACGGGTGCAGCGCGGGCAGTCGGACTGGTCCTCCCCCAGTTAGAGGGAAAACTGGATGGTGTTTCAATACGCGTACCAACTCCTAATGTATCATGTGTGGACCTTACTTTTGAAGCTGCCCAAAACACAAGCACAGAAGAGATAAACAGCGCGATACATTCCGCCGCAAGTGGTGCGCTAGCCGGTATTTTGGGAGTAACAGACGAAAAGCTTGTTTCGATGGATTTTATCCACGACAGTCGGTCAAGTATTTTTGCAACTGATCAAACTAAAGTTATGGGTGGCAATTTTTGCAGGATATTAACTTGGTACGATAATGAATGGGGATTTTCCACACGCATGTTGGACACAGCCGCTGCAATGGGAAGATTAATGTGAACCAATCGCTGCTTTCCGATATAGCAGCCTGATGTGTTAAACGTCATTATAATTTCAATATATTGTAGCACAATACTAAGAATCGTTAGGCTGTCCCTAATTTGCCAAGCAAGCGGCTGTTCACATAGGGCGTTACAAAAGTACTAATATCTCCTTCGAGCCTTGCAATTTCCTTTACCAACTTTGAAGCGATGGCCTGATGTTTGGCTTCTGCCATCAGGAAAACAGTCTCAATGGATGAATCCATGGCTCTGTTCATGCCAACCATTTGAAATTCGTATTCAAAGTCTGCCACAGCCCTTAAGCCACGCACGATCACCTGAGCCCCAACATCATGCGCACAATCAATCAATAGATTCTCAAACGGGTGTGCAACAATTTTAGTGCCTGTATCATTTGAGAGTGCTGCACATTCCCTCTCAATCATCTCGACGCGCTCTTCCAGTGAAAAAAGCGGACCCTTATCACGATTTATGGCAACACCTATGACCAGCCGATCCACCAACATCGCCGCACGTCTAATGATATCTACATGACCAAGTGTGATCGGATCAAAAGTGCCGGGATAGAGTCCAACGCGCATGTCTTTTTACCTACCAATTAAATTTCGTTAGACGAAAACAACAGCATTCATTTCGGAAAAGCAACCCTCAATTAGTCTCCCATAATCATGTTTTCCAAAGCTACCTTTTCATTAGATAATTGAAAAAGTGTGACTTTTACGACGTCACCTTGCGTAATTAATCCCATTAGTTAATAAATTTCTAAAAGAGCACTTAACGAAATTGACGTGCAAACATGATCGAAAACATCTGATCCGCCGTTGCATCAAGACTACAATTTACAAGCTGGCGGATGATAATATCACCCGCCGCTATATCGAGGGGTAAAGTTCCCATTCTGCTATTGTGCGGACAATAACTCGCTCGCAAAGAATGCCTTGAACAGTTTCCTGATAGGAAGAAATAACAACTAGACCAATCTATTGAGAGGTTAAAATTATTGTAATGTCATTTACTTTTGAATCAGTGGCAGCGGTTATTAGACCATTACTACCTTGGGCCTTTAATATCTGCTTAACCGGCATAGCATGCTTCCACAGTATAAATTTGATAAGGAATTACTTTGAGTAATCGCATGTTTCGTCAAGCTTTTCTCTCTAAAGGAGCCACTTCAAAACGAGCCTTGCTAATAAGATCTTTCGCAAATCGGTTCAACCTATTAACGGGACGATCATCGCTTTGCCATGTAAGATATAATAATCTTCTTAGTAAAAATACTTCTAATGGAACCCGTTCAAGATTTGGTTCAAAAGGCAGTGCAAAGCCATGCACTATCCCCACTCCAGCGCCAGTTCGGAGTAGATTAAACTGTGCCGAGACAGAATTTGAAGCCAAAAACACGCGCTCAAGTCCAAATTCAGAAAGGTAGCCAAGTTCCTTATCAAAAATTATTTCTGCAATATAGCCAACAAAACGACGTTCTTTGAGATCTGATAGCCTGTTAAACTCATCGGGTTGTTTTAAGTTCTTTTTTGAAGCAGTCAAATCGAGATTACAGTCAGCAATTTTTTGAACACTTAAATGCCCCGTTTTCGGTGACTTACCGCTACAGCCGTAGCTGCTTCAGGCTTGGATAGATTTACCAAGCGCAGAAGAGCAATAATCTCGATGTCCAAATTAGGGCGGCGATCCTAGATAGCAGCTCAGACTTGAGGGACGACGAAATTTGCGCACCCGTCTGGCGTACCAATCCTTATCTCGCCCTTGAGAGGTGTCCCCTTCCCACCAACATCTAGGTTTACACCAGCCATTTCATTTTCAATACGCAACGCCTGTTCCATCAAGCACATTCCAGCATATGTAAGCACATATACAAGCGAAGACTTTGCAAAAAGAGGCGCTCCTAAGTTCTGTTCAAGGCGAGCAACACGCCTGCCACTGTTGCGGAATCTACTCTTAATATGCTTCCAGTCGCAGATAGAGTCTCAGCTCTACCCACAACAATAAATACGGGGAGATCATCCCATTGGTAAGTTATGTCCAATTTTGCAAAATTGCAGTATTACTTTAAATTTTTAACTCTTTCCTCAGCATTTCTGCAAGGCTATGATGATCATCAATGATAGGAGAATAATTAATGGAAGAATTAACTCATTACATCGGGGGCGAACATGTCAAAGGCTCATCCGGACGTTTTGCTGATGTTTTTAATCCTGCCACAGGTGAAGTACAGGCCAAAGTCCCTTTAGCCTCAAGCGATGAAATATCTCAAGCAGTCGAAATTGCATCCAAAGCACAAATAGTATGGGGTGCGGTTAACCCACAGAGGCGTGCCCGCGTGATGATGAAATTTGTCGATCTTTTGAACCGCGATATGGATAAACTTGCCGAGACCCTAAGCCGGGAGCACGGTAAAACTATTCCGGATGCAAAGGGTGATGTTCAACGAGGTCTAGAAGTCGTCGAGTATTGCATTGGTGCACCCCAGCTTTTGAAGGGTGAGTACACAGACGGCGCAGGTCCAGGTATCGACATGTATTCGATGCGACAGGCCTTAGGTGTCACAGCCGGCATAACCCCATTTAATTTTCCTGCTATGATTCCAATGTGGATGTTTGCACCAGCCATTGCCTGTGGCAATGCCTTTATTCTCAAACCATCCGAGCGCGATCCCTCGGTGCCCTTGATGCTGGCCGAGCTGCTAGAGGAAGCCGGCTTGCCTAAAGGTATTTTGCAAGTCGTGAATGGCGATAAACAAGCGGTTGATGCTATACTAGACAACCAGGTTATACAGTCCATTGGTTTTGTTGGTTCTACTCCGATTGCTGAATATATATACGGCCGCGGCTGCAGCAATGGAAAGCGCGTCCAATGTTTTGGTGGCGCAAAAAATCATATGATCATTATGCCAGACGCGGACATGGATCAAGCAGCAGACGCACTGGTTGGAGCGGGATATGGTGCGGCAGGAGAACGGTGTATGGCCATATCTGTTGCAGTACCTGTTGGCGATGAAACAGCGGACAAGTTAATTGAAAAGCTTATTCCCAGGATCGAAAAACTCAAAGTCGGCCCATATACCGCAGGCGATGATATTGATTATGGGCCTGTTGTTACAGCAGCAGCCAAACAAAACATTCTTGGCCTTGTCAAAAGCGGCGTAGAACAGGGTGCAGAACTAGTTGTGGATGGCCGCAACTTTAATCTTCAAGGATATGAAGACGGATTCTTTGTTGGGGCGCATTTGTTTGACCGCGTAACGCCTGACATGGATATCTATAAGATGGAAATCTTTGGTCCCGTTCTCAGCACAGTTAGAGCCGCAAGCTATGAGGAAGCGATCGGGTTGGCTATGGATCATGAATATGGAAATGGCACGGCCATTTTTACTCGCGACGGAGATGCGGCACGCGATTTCGCACACCGCATTAATATCGGTATGGTCGGTATCAATGTTCCTATCCCAGTACCGTTAGCCTACCACACATTTGGAGGCTGGAAAAAATCAGTCTTTGGTGATTTAAACCAGCATGGTCCGGATGCGTTTAAGTTCTACACAAGAACGAAAACAATCACCTCTCGTTGGCCGTCAGGTATAAAAGAAGGTGGAGAATTCAACTTTAAAGCGATGGACTAACCTCCTAAATTTTATAAAAATTAAGAAGGCCACTGCATTTTCAGCGGTGGCTTTTTGTGATTTGCACTGACTAAAAAAAATTTTCCACTCCACTTTTTGGCAAAAACAACAACAGTGCGTTTACGACTTTGCGTCGTATTCGGGTTAGAATCGTAAATTTTTTAAAAATACGCTTGAGGAAAACTGGTAGACGATAGATGCAGCAGGAAGCGTCTAAGATACAGAATGTTATTTTAACAATCCGTGCGGGAAGGGGTAGGGCTGCCCGCGGGGCGCCAGTTTTAATGCTTTGATTTCTTTGTACTTACCCTTTGGCAATATTCGGAGACTACCATGACTGCCCAATCACCCCGCCGCGCCGGTGGACGTTCTGCCAGAAGATCTGCTCGTGCTGCTCCTTTATCCGATCATTTACGCCCCGTACGTGCAGGCATGACCGGTGGCACCTACCAACCACTAAGTGCTGAGGGTGTTGATCACATTCACCAAGCTGTTCTCAATGCACTTGAAAACATAGGCCTTGCCGATGCGCCACCAAGCGGTATTGAATACATGACAAACGCAGGGGCAAGTTTAGGGGCCGATGGTCGCGTTCGTTTCCCACGTGCCCTGATCGAAGACACAATTTCTGCTGCCAATCGGTCAATCACTCTTTTCAGCAGAGATGGGAAAAATGACCTCGACCTGTCCGGTAGTAAAGTTCATTATGGAACGGCCGGCGCCGCCGTGCATGTTGTTGATGTGGAGGGGCGTAATTATCGTGAAAGTACTGTTCAGGATTTGTTTGATGCAGCACGGTTAGTGGATAAACTAGATAACATCCATTTCCTACAACGTCCTATGGTCTGCAGAGATATTCTTGACAATCGAGAAATGGATCTCAACACTCTATACACGTGTTGTGCGGGAACAACAAAACATGTAGGTGTCTCTTTTACAGAAGAATTATTTGCAAAAGACGGATTCAAGCTACTCCATATGATTGCTGGTGGAGAAGAGAAGTGGCGCGCACGCCCTTTTGTCTCTAATTCTAACTGTTTTGTCGTTCCACCAATGAAATTTGCGACAGAAAGCTGCCTAGTTATGGAAGAATGCATTCGTCAAGGCATGCCAATCCTCCTTTTGAGTGCAGGCCAGGCAGGCGCGACAGCCCCTGCCCCAATCGCGGGCGCAATTGTACAAGCCGTTGCGGAATGTTTAGCAGGTCTGGTTTATGTAAACGCTGTAAAACCGCGGCATCCAGCAATTTTCGGCACTTGGCCGTTTGTCTCAGATCTCCGCACAGGTGCCATGTCTGGTGGCAGCGGAGAACAGGCCCTGCTAACCGCTGGCTGTGCGCAGATGCATAATTTCTATGATTTACCAGGCGGCGCTGCGGCAGGTATTGCGGATGCCAAGTTGCCAGATATGCAAGCAGGTTGGGAACAGGCAACATCAAGTGTAATGGCAGGTCTTGCAGGCCTTAACATGGTGTATGAGGCCGCTGGCATGCACGCCTCCTTGCTCGGGTTTTGCTTGGAGTCCTTGGTACTCGGCGATGACCTACTAGGGCAAGCAATGCGATGTGTGCGCGGAATTGAAGTCACTGAAGATTCTGTTAGCGTCGATGTCATCCGCGAAACCTGCCTGTCTGGTCCCGGTCATTACCTAGGCTCTGATCAAACTTTATCTCTCATGCAAACTGAATACGTTTATCCAATGCTTGGCGATCGAACATCACCAAAGGAATGGGATGAGATAGGGAAGCCTGACCTTATTCAAATGGCGATTGCGCGCAAAGACGCTATTTTATCAGAACCTTCTGCCGCACAGTTTTCACCAGAAGTTGATAAGGCCATAAGAGAAGTATTTAATATACATTTACCTATGTAAGCTTCGCTGAAACTTAATCATTTAGAATTTATTTTTTCTGTACTGCAGCACTATAGCTCTGGTCATTTACAATCAGAGCCTATAGGGCATCGCAAACACCGATAATCTAGGAAAAACTGAATGGATTTGCGCAATATTGCGATCATCGCACACGTTGATCATGGAAAAACCACATTGGTGGACGAACTGCTAAAACAATCTGGAGCCTTTAGGGCAAATCAGGCAGTTGCAGAAAGGGCTATGGATAGCAACGATCTCGAACGGGAACGTGGTATAACCATCCTCGCCAAGGCCACCTCGGTCGAATGGAAAGGTGCGCGGATCAATATCGTGGATACACCCGGACACGCAGATTTTGGCGGCGAAGTGGAGCGAATACTCAGCATGGTAGACGGCGTTGTCTTGCTTGTTGACGCCGCTGAGGGAGCCATGCCGCAAACTAAATTTGTAACATCAAAAGCCTTAGCATTAGGTTTGCGCCCTATTGTAGTTCTCAACAAAGTAGATAAACCCGACTCTGAGTCAGACAGGGCCTTAAATGAGTGTTTTGATCTCTTTGCAGCCCTTGACGCTACTGAAGACCAACTTGATTTCCCACATCTTTACGCTTCAGGACGTTCAGGATGGGCGGATCATGAGCTAGATGGCCCAAGAAAGAATTTAGACGCTCTTTTCGACCTCGTCTTAAACCACGTTCCAGCCCCCAAACAGCTTGCGCATCAAAACGAAGATTTTATGATGCTTGCGACAACACTCAGCAATGATCCTTTTGTTGGACGCATTCTAACGGGACGAGTGGAAACAGGCCGGGTAAAGGTTGGAGCAACTCTTCAGGCACTTAGCCGTTCAGGTCAAAAAATCGAACAGTTCCGCGTTACGCGTATTCAAGCGTTCCGAGGGCTTGCACAGGCCGATATCGAAGAAGCATTCGCTGGTGATATTGTATCTCTAGCGGGCATGTCGAAAGCAACGGTTTCAGACACTTTATGTGCTTTGGCCGTAGAGACAGCCCTCGAATCCCAGCCTATAGATCCGCCAACAATTACGGTGACATTTGGCATTAACGACAGCCCACTTGCAGGTCGTGAAGGTAAAAAGGTACAAAGTCGCGTCATTCGCGAACGTTTGTTTAAAGAGTCAGAAAGCAACGTCGCCATCCGCATAACAGATACCCCTACCGGCGAAGCCTTCGAAGTTGCTGGTCGGGGTGAACTTCAAATGGGCGTCCTGATCGAAAATATGCGCCGCGAAGGTTTTGAGCTGTCAATTTCGCGTCCTCAAGTATTGTTCCGCGAAGACGAAACTGGGGCGCGACTTGAGCCAATCGAAGAAGCCACAATCGACGTGGATGATGATTATACTGGCGCCGTCATCGAAAAGCTTACCGGCCCACGTAAAGGCGAGATGGTTGATATGCGTCCCGCCGGAGCGGGGAAGACGCGCATCGTTGCGCATGTACCCTCACGCGGATTGATCGGGTATCACGGTGAATTTTTGACGGATACTCGCGGCACAGGCGTTTTAAACCGAGTCTTTCATGAATGGGCACCATACAAAGGTACGATTGCGGGACGCCGCGCAGGTGTTTTAATTTCCATGGAAGATGGCGTTTCCGTCGCATATGCTCTCTGGAACCTAGAGGATCGGGGACGCATGTTCATTGGGGCTCAGGAAAAGATCTATCAAGGTATGATCATAGGCGAACACAGTCGCGAAAATGATTTGGAAGTAAATCCATTGAAAGGGAAAAAGCTGACCAATGTACGAGCATCCGGCAATGATGAAGCTGTCCGTCTGACAACTCACACTCAATTTTCGCTCGAAGAGGCGATTGCCTATATAAACGACGATGAGTTGGTCGAAGTGACGCCAGCGTCCATTCGGCTACGGAAAAGGCATCTTGATCCGCATGAACGAAAGCGGATGAGTAAAACCTATTAATCCATACTTCAATCAAAAATAATTTAGATCAACAGACGGCGATTCCATTTTGCTTATTCAGTGGTTTCCACGACCATCAACTCACGTTCAGCGGCGCCGCGCGCAAAATCAAGTGCTTCCTGGTATTCTTGGGATTTATAGCAGGTCTCTGCCGCCTCAACACTATCAAATTTTGCGACAACATTTCGCGGACGATCTGTTCCTTCCAACTGAACGTACCGCCCTCCCCGAGCGATGAATTTACCGCCGTGCTTCGCGATAGCTGGCCCTGCAAGGGCCGCATATTTACCGTAGGCTTCGTCGTCATGTATAGTGACATGGGCAATCCATAAAGCGGGCATTAATTTACTCCTTCAATTATTTCTTCTGCCGCACGGATAGCTGCAACAGCTTGTGATATATCGTTACCGCCGCCACGCGCCATATCAGGACGCCCACCACCACCGGTACCACCTACTCGGGGAACGGCGGCTTTAACAAGATCAACAGCTGAAAGCCGGTCCGTCAAGTCTGCGGTAACGCCTGCGCAAACTGAAACTTTTCCATAAGTATCTGCAATCAACAATACAGCTCCAGATCCTAAACGTGACTTATATTCATCAATAAGTGCCGGTAAATCCTTACCAGACACACCCTTTAAAACCTGGGCTGTAAATTCAATGGCATTTATTTTCTTAGACTCCGTATCTCTACGAGTATCTGACGACCCACCCGCCATGGCCAAACCACGGCGTAACTGTGCGACTTCAATATTTAGTGCCTTACGTTCCTCCAATAGTGTTTTAACGCGTTCAGGGACATCGCTTGGCTGAACCTTTAGATCTGACGCAGCACTTGAAAGGAGGGCCATCCTCTCAGAAAGGTACTTATAAGCTGCTTCGCCTATAACAGCCTCTATTCGACGAACACCAGCGCTACTAGCCCCATCACTAGTGCTAATGAACATACCAATATCGCCAGTTTGGCGAACATGAGTTCCACCGCATAATTCTAAAGAATAAGTGCTCGAATCATTGCCCTTGCCAGAACCGTCAAGTTGTCCCATCGAAACTACGCGCACTTCATCGCCGTATTTTTCACCAAAAAGCGCCTGAGCTCCTAATCCGCGCGCTTCATCAGGCGTCATAATTCGTGTTACAACTGGCTCATTCTGGCGGATATATGTATTTACCTCGGCTTCGACCTGGCGCAGTTCCTCGTTACTCAACGGTTTAGAATGGCTAAAATCAAACCGCAACCGATCGTCAGTGTTTAGTGAGCCTCGCTGCACGACATGATCTCCCAAAGTGCGCCTTAATGCTTCGTGCAGTAAATGTGTCGCCGAATGATTTGCCCTTATGTTGGCCCGTCGCGCTTGATTTAGGCTAAGCAAAATAGTTGCGCCGACTTCAATATTGCCCTGCGTAATCTCAGCAAAATGCACAAAAATACCAGCAACTTTCTTTGTGTCTGTAATAAGTGCAGATATGCCCTCACCGCTCATTTGACCAGTATCGCCAATCTGACCGCCACTTTCAGCATAGAATGGAGTCTGGTTAAAAACAAATTGTACAGTCTCTCCTTTCGCAGCAGTAGAGACCTCTTTTCCATCTTTAATAATCACCAAACACTGCGCCTCGGCTGCTTCAGTGTCATAGCCCAAAAACTCAGTTGCGCCATGGCGCTCTGCAATATCAAACCAAATCACGGAGTCCGCTGCTTCACCCGTTCCCGACCAAGAGGCGCGTGCCTTTGCTTTTTGCTCTGACATCGCGGCGTCAAAACCTACCACATCAACAGCACGGCCTTTTTCGCGCAATGCATCCTGTGTCAGATCCAATGGAAAGCCATACGTGTCATATAGCTTAAAGGCAGTTTTACCCGGCAAATCAACGCCTTCATCAAGGGCGCTCAATTCGTCATCAAGCAATTTTAAGCCCCGATCAAGTGTCTGTTTGAAGCGCGTTTCTTCAAGCTGCAATGTTTCTTCAATTAATGATTGGGCTTGCCCAAGCTCCGGATAAGCCGCACCCATCTTACTGACCAAGCCAGGAACTAACCGGTGCATTAAGGGATCTTTAACGCCTAAAAGATGTGCATGCCGCATCGCGCGTCGCATAATACGTCTCAGAACATAACCGCGCCCATCGTTAGAAGGCATCACACCATCCGCCATCAAAAAGGAGGTTGAACGTAGGTGGTCTGCAATCACTCGATGATGCATTTTTCCCGGACCATCCGGTGCCCCGTCTGAGAAATCTGCACTCGTTTCAATCAAAGAGCGCATCACATCCGTATCATAATTATCGTGCTTACCTTGAAGAAGCGCACCGATGCGTTCTAATCCCATACCAGTATCAATCGATTGATTTTCAAGATCTATCATGCGCCCATCATCGAACTTTTCGTTCTGCATAAAGACAAGATTCCAAATCTCTATAAAACGGTCACCATCTTCTTCAGGACTGCCCGGAGGGCCACCCCAGATGTGATCGCCGTGGTCATAAAAAATTTCCGTACAAGGCCCGCAAGGTCCGGTTGGACCCATCATCCAGAAATTATCGCTAGTATCGATACGAATTATTTTGTCTTCGCTAAAACCTGCAACTTTTTTCCAAATTTTTGCGGCTTCATCATCTGTATGATAAACTGTCACCAACAGCTTGTCTTTGTTAAGTCCAAATTCTTTGGTTAAAAGTTCCCAAGCAAACGGAATCGCGTCTTCCTTAAAGTAATCCCCAAAACTAAAATTACCCAACATTTCAAAGAAAGTGTGATGCCGCGCTGTGTAACCGACATTATCCAAGTCATTGTGCTTACCGCCCGCACGTACACATTTTTGTGATGTCGCGGCGCGCTTGTAACCGCGATTTTCAACTCCAGTGAACAGGTTTTTAAATTGGACCATACCAGAATTGACGAACATAAGCGTTGGATCATTACGCGGGATAAGCGGACTTGCTGATACAACATGATGATCCTGTTTAGCAAAGTAATTTAAAAACGTGGACCGTACATCGTTTAACGAGGGCATAGCTGGTTCTCTCTAAGGCAAAAAACTTCTATACTTTGATTTATCCCTCCCTCGGGAGTATGTCCACCGCTCTAATGGGCAAAGAACTCTTGAAATACTTAAAAAGGCCACTCAATGCATAGCGGCCTTTAAATAATTCCGACTATGAATGGATTTAAGCTTCTAGTACGTCATCTTCTGTGGATGACAGCACATTGGGCATCTCAAAATCAAGACCGTGTGCTGCCCGAATTTTATCCTCAATTTGATAGGCTATAGATGCATTTTCCTTGAGGAAGACTTTAGCATTCTCGCGTCCCTGCCCAATCCGCTCGTCTCCATAGCTATACCAAGCCCCCGACTTTTCAACGACGCCAGCCTTAACCCCTAAGTCAAGCAATTCGCCATTCTTGGAAATTCCTTCACCGTACATTATGTCAAATTCAACCTGCTTAAACGGTGGTGCAACTTTGTTTTTAACAACTTTAACACGCGTAGCATTTCCAACCACTTCGTCTCGATCTTTGATTGCTCCAATCCGCCGAATATCTAAACGAACCGAAGAATAGAATTTTAGAGCATTGCCGCCAGTCGTCGTTTCCGGACTACCAAACATTACACCAATTTTCATCCTGATTTGGTTGATGAAAATCACCATACAGTTACTGCGACTAATCGAGCCCGTCAGTTTGCGCATCGCTTGGCTCATCAAACGCGCCTGTACTCCGACACTGCTATCTCCCATATCGCCTTCAAGTTCAGATTTAGGTGTTAGGGCTGCGACTGAGTCGACAACTATCATGTTCACAGCACCAGATCGGACCAGTGTATCCACAATTTCTAACGCCTGCTCACCCGTATCTGGTTGGCTGATCAGTAACTCGTCAAGATCCACACCCAGCTTCTTGGCGTACTGTGGATCTAGCGCATGCTCGGCGTCAACAAACGCACATACACCACCAGCTTTTTGCTCTTCGGCGACACAATGCAGCGTCAGAGTGGTCTTGCCAGAGCTCTCGGGACCAAAGACTTCAATTATCCTCCCTTTCGGCAAACCACCAATGCCCAACCCAATATCAAGTCCCAAAGAACCGGTAGAAGTCGCCTCAATATCTTTAATGACATTTTCGCCACCCAACTTCATAATCGAGCCCTTGCCAAATTGTCTTTCGATCTGCGCCAAGGCACTGTCGAGTGCTTTTTGCTTGTCGTCGTTTTTTTTACTAGTCATGGATAATAGATCTGCCATTTTGTTAGGCCTTTCTTATTTCATAGCATTGCAATTTCGGCAATGATTGCTTTGTTCTTCTATTGTTCTTATTTATGGGGAAATATAATGAACAATTCAAGAATTTTTTTCTAAAACTACTGTTATTATATATAATTAATTTACGAGCAGATTTAATTTGAGATTTAGAGAGGTACTGTAATTGTAAGTTTTTGCCGAAAAAACTTTTCTTTTTGAACATTTCGCCAAATCGCATCAACAATAATTAATTTCTAAGCAGGTTTAATACATATAAAATCGGCCTAATTTGATAAGAAACTATGCTAATTATCGAGTTTATTTTGAAAAACTATCAAGGCAGTTGCTGGATTACAACATACGTTGGATTAGCTAAGCAGTCGGGACAGTTATCTCCATAGATAATCATTACGATACATCTGTGCCTGTACACTTGGCATCAGCTGTAATCAGTTTGTCTCAGTTTATATAAAAGCAGAAGAACCAAGATATTCGCAGACCGAAAACCAAGTTGATTTTATTCAATCATCCAATGCAATATATGGTGTTAAGGCTTTGGTAATATATGCCGAATAGCCAGGGCTGCAAAAGTTTGTCTTGCAGCATTAAGGTCGATTACGACATTCACATTTTAAATGTATCACTCAAAATGCTCTTTAAACTGTCCCAAGAAATAAGGATAGAACTAAAAAAATATCGAAATCAAGTTTATCTTTTAAGAAGTATCGGATGCATTAAATTTTAAATAGTATGACATGACGCATCAATTTTCCTCGGATTTTTTCCTTTGCGCTTCTATGTCACGCCATTTGGCAACATTAATATTATGTTCTTTAAGCGTTTTGGCAAACGCATGGCCCCCAGTTCCATCAGCCACAAAGTAGACATAATCAGTATCTTCAGGATGCAATGCGGCGCGTATGCTTTGCAGGCCTGGATTTGAAATGGGCGTGGGAGGTAAGCCTTTATTAAGATATGTATTCCAAGGTGTATTTTTGGTAAGTTCGCTCTTGTACAAACCACGTCCCAAACTGCGTTCGCCCTTGGTAATGCCGTATATAACAGAGGGATCGGTTTGCAGGGGCATCCCTTGATTTAACCGGTTTATAAAAACACTGGCTACTAAGCCTCGCTCACTTGACACCCCTGTCTCTTTCTCAATGATGGAGGCAAGAATAAGAACATCTTTCTCGTCAGTAAGCGGCAAGTCTTTTTCGCGACTTGCCCATTCATTTCTTACATCTGATATTTGAGCAGCCTGCATTTTAAACACGAGAGCAGTTCTATCGTCACCTTGTCGCACTTCGTAGCTATTTGGTGACAATGATCCTTCCAAAGGCATTTCCAGAACAGTTCCGCTTAGAATTTTGATTTGATTGATAGCTTCAACAACACGGTACGACGAAATCCCCTCTGCCAAGGTAATGCGGTAGCGCAAACCAGGTGTTTGTAATACTGCAGCAAATTCTGTCGGAGAACCTGTCACCAAATCGAAGCTCAACGTTTGTTTGAAACGCCTTGTCTCAGGATCCATTTCTCGGACTTGGACTTGCGTGGAATTTATTCCAACTTTGTAAACAACTTCTGCACCGCAGGTATTAGCGCCACCCTGAGTAATAGATAGCACAATAGACGCCATGGAGGCTTCTTTCTCGATCAAAAAATTACCAGCCTTGAGTTGACCTGTTTTGCCCTCATACTCAAGGCCTATACGGAATATTGCAGCGCTAGTAATTGCAGCTCTTTTTACGAGATTTTCTGACACAGTCCGGATCTTACTGCCACTATCTACTCTGAGACAGATAGCTTCGCTTAAAGGGCCAGTGCTAT
Organism: uncultured Alphaproteobacteria bacterium; assembly: GCA_913031285.1. Lineage (GTDB taxonomy): Bacteria > Pseudomonadota > Alphaproteobacteria > Rhodobacterales > Rhodobacteraceae > LFER01. The sequence goes on from CAJWEI010000025.1 coordinate 15,822, forward strand.
AATATTGAGACTTTCCCCATATTGCTACTCCGCCCAAAAATAAAAGCATTAAACCTATGAGGTTAAAGGCATTTGAGGCCAGACTACGCCACATTAGTCAACTTTTCCAAAGGCGACACTAGCATTTGTTCCGCCGAAGCCGAAGGAATTTGATAAAGCAACACGTATATCGCGCTCATGCTTTTTGTTAGCGGCAAGATTAATAGCTGTGTCAGTCGCGGGATTGTCCAAATTTATAGTTGGTGGGGCGACTTGATCTCGAATGGCAAGAATTGAAAAGATCGCCTCAATAGCTCCCGCAGCCCCCAAAAGATGGCCAGTTGCCGATTTTGTTGACGACATCGTCAACTTTGAAGCCGCATCACCCATCATCCTTTCCACTGCCTCAAGTTCGATCACATCAGCCATAGTCGAAGTACCATGCGCGTTTATGTAATCCACATCGGATGGGACAAGACTTGCCTTTTTTAAAGCTGTGCGCATCGCTCGCTCACCACCTTCTCCTTTTTCTGATGGGGCGGTAATGTGATAGGCATCGCCAGACAACCCATAGCCTATAACTTCTGCATAAATCTTTGCACCGCGTGAGGTGGCATGCTCGTATTCTTCCAGGACAACAATACCACTGCCCTCACCCATAACAAAACCGTCTCGATCTGTGTCATAAGGACGAGAAGCTGCACGTGGGTCTTCACTCCACTTTGTCGACAGTGCCTTACAAGCGTTAAATCCTGCGATTCCAATTTCAGAAATAGCGGCTTCAGCTCCCCCAGCAACCATCACATCCGCATCATCAGTGATAATCAAACGCGCCGCATCTCCTATCGCATGTGCACCCGTAGAACAGGCTGTAACAACCGAATGGTTTGGTCCCTTAAATCCGAAACGAATGCCAACTTGACCAGATATTAGATTAATGAGAGCGCCAGGAATGAAAAAAGGAGAAACCCGTCTTGGTCCACGCTCTTTCAAAAGAATGGCTGTATCAGCAATAGAATTCAAACCACCGATACCTGAGCCAATCAAAACACCTGTGCGCAGTCGACTTTCTTCGTCTTCAGGCTTCCAATCTGCATCACAAACTGCTTGCTCTGCTGCGGCGATACCATAGAGAATAAAATCATCGACCTTGCGGCGCTCCTTTGGCTCCATCCAATCATCAGCCAAAAAAGTTCCATCAGTGCCATCACCAAGAGGCACCTCACAGGCGTATTTTGTCGCAACTCGATGTGCATCGAAACGGGTAATGGATGCAGCACCAGATTGCCCATCCAAAATGCGTGACCAGCTCTCTTCCACTCCGTTTGCCAGAGGGGTTACGAGCCCCAGACCGGTTACCACCACGCGACGCATACGCCTGCCCCTTTTTTATTATACTTACATTCAGTTTTGCTATTAGCCCAAGTTATCCTGTGCCGGCAAGGAAAAGTGGCACCAAAAAATAAAAACCACAACATCATGTTGAGGCTTCCTATAATCAAAACCCCTGCTGACAACAGGGGTTTTATTCATTTTTTAAAATTTGATCTGCTTAAGATGCTTCATCAATAAATTTGACAGCATCCCCAAAAGTTTGAATGTTTTCGGCTGCATCGTCCGGAATCTCGATACCAAATTCTTCTTCGAAAGCCATGACCAATTCAACAGTGTCAAGACTATCTGCGCCAAGATCGTCAATGAAAGACGCATTCTCAACAACTTTATCTTCTTCTACGCCAAGATGCTCTACAACAATCTTTTTAACACGTTCTGCGGTATCGCTCATTTAAAAGTCCTCATATTCGTAGGGCTTGCGCCCAGTTTCCGTAATCAAGGGGCGTTGGCCCATCCCTTAAGACAGGGCTGCCAGCCGTTGATAGTCTATCTCACAAGCACAAATAGCGCTTACTGACCTAAGCGCCGCCTATATCACAGCTTTTGCGTTTGGCAAATGGTTTGGTGCTAAGAAAAAATACCATTAACTTTCTGCTTTTGTTCGGCTCCTAAAGCATCGCCATCCCACCGTTTACATGCATTGTTGTTCCAGTGAGATAACCGGCCTCACTGCTAGCTAGGTAAAGAACTGCTGCTGCAATCTCTTTTGCATCCCCCATCCTGCCGGCTGGAATTTGCTGCATTATCTTAGTTTGTTGATCATCATTTAATTTCTCGGTCATTGCAGTTGATATAAAACCCGGAGCGATCGCATTGACTGTAATTCCGCGACTAGCAACTTCGTAGGCAAGGGATTTAGACATTCCCACCATACCAGCCTTTGATGCTGCATAATTAGCCTGACCTGGATTACCCGTCACTCCGACAATAGAACTAATGTTTATAATACGCCCCCATCGCGCCTTCATCATACCGCGCAGCACACCTTTGCAAAGCTTCATGGTAGCCGTCATGTTGACATCAATGACGCTTTGCCATTCTTCATCAGACATCCGCATAAAAAGATTATCGCGCGTAATCCCCGCATTATTTACAAGAATATCAACACCGCCCAAAACATCCATCGCCTGCTTAGGCAATGCATCAACAGACTGTTTATCACTAAGATTGCATAAAAGAACATGCACATTATCACCCAACTGAGAAGACAATTCTTCTAAAGGTCCACTTCGGGTCCCCGTCAAAGCGATATTTGCTCCAGCGCTGTGTAGCACTTTAGCAATAGCTCCACCTATTCCACCAGAGGCCCCTGTAATTAATGCATTTTTTTTACTTAGATCAAACATAATCGTTCCTTATTAGAGACTTTGAATTATAGTGCTTATATCTTCTGGTTGAGCAACGTTATGACATAAAATATCACCATTGATACGACGAACCATACCACTTAGAGCTTTGCCAGCCCCAATTTCCCACACTTCAGAGACCCCTTCTCCAGACATCCAAAGAACGGACTCCCGCCAGCGTACCGATGCGGTTATCTGTTCTATTAAAAGTTTTCGAATAGATTCTGGATCGCTCACCCCTTCTGCACAAACATTTGCAACCAATGGTATTTTTGGTGCAGAAATTGACACTTCCACCAATGCCTCCTTCATCACTTCCGCAGCTGGAGTCATCAATTTACAATGAAAAGGCGCGCTTACCGGCAAAATAATTGCCCGTTTAGCGCCTTTTGACTTGGCTATCTCAACCGCTCTTTCCACGGCAGCCCTATTGCCTGAAACCACAACTTGGCCAGGATCATTATCATTTGCTGCCTCACAAACCTCGGCTCCAGCAGCCTCCGCAGCAACTTCGTTAACTATCTCAAGATTTAAACCCAAAATAGCAGCCATAGCACCCACTCCGACTGGAACCGCAGCCTGCATAGCTTTTCCTCGCGCTTTTAAAAGGCACGCTGTATCTGCGATACTCAAGGCCCCGGAAAGTGCAAGGGCGGAGTATTCACCCAAAGAATGGCCTGCAACGTAGTCAGCGTGCTGTATACTTACACCTTCCCGTTCCAAAGCACGAAATGCCGCGAGAGATGTTGCCATAAGCGCAGGTTGAGCATTTTCAGTCAGGGTCAATGTTTCCAGATCACCCTCCCATATCAGCGCACTTAGATGCTGACCCAAAGCCTCGTCTACTTCTTGAAATACTGCTTTTGACTCAGGATACGTGTCTGCGAGTGCTTTGCCCATTCCTATACTTTGTGCCCCTTGTCCTGGACAAACAAATGCTCGTGTCAATGGCACCTCCTTTTTTGCTATTCCTCTCAAATACCCAAGCTCAGAGAACGGTGCAATCCTTTTCCCCGCTAAGCTTCAAAACAAATTTCAAAACTTGGGGGGTCGCGCATTCGGCCAGTCTTTGGCTTCGTGCCATGCTTGAGCAATTGAAAGTAATGCTGCATCATGCCCCTTTGCACCAATCAACTGCAAACCAAACGGCAGTCCTGCATCACCAAAGCCAGCAGGCAAGTTGACTACGGGCAAACCTATTAGGCTTGCAGGGATTACGACCTCCATCCAACGGTGATAAGTATCAAGCTCCATTTCGCTAATACGTGTTGGGTACACTTGGTCCGCAGGAAAAGGCCAAATCTGAGTGGATGGCAAGACGAGCACGTCAAACTGTTCAAACAGATGGGCAGCATGGGCATACCAGTTGGACCTGATAACACTCGCTTTATGAATTTCTAGCCCACTTAATCTAAGACCGTTTTCAATTTCCCATAAAACTGCCGGCTTTAATAGATCGCGCAGGTGGGGTGTTTCAAAGTAAGAAATAAAAGAAGTTGCCATTGACCAGGACCGCAGCGTAACCCAACTTTCCCAAATTGCGGCACTGCTGAAAGGAGCAGCCAAATCATCTACACGGGCACCCATATCACTAAATTTCTGTACGGCCAATGAGCTCGCCTTTAATAAGCTCGGCTCAATAGCAAAAGCGCCGCTCCAATCTTTAAGCCATCCGATCCGTTTTCCACTTAGGTTTACTGGCTCTACGGGCAACAATCCTTCGTTTGATATGGAAAAAGGCAATCTGGAATCTGCGCCGCTCATGACGGAGAGCAGCAGTGCCAAATCCTTTGGATTGCGCGCCATAGGACCACTCGTAGACAGCGAATGCAGAAAAACATCCTCTTTGGGTTCGCTCGGTACAAGCCCCCAACTTGGCCGCATCCCATAAACGTTATTCCACGCAGCCGGATTGCGCAGGCTCCCCATCATATCCGATCCATCCGCAATCGAAATCATTCCAGTTGCTAACGCGACAGCTGCTCCGCCGGATGACCCTCCAGCCGAGCGGCTTAGATCATAAGGATTGTACGTTGTTCCAAATACTGGATTGAACGTATGGCTTCCTAAACCAAATTCGGGCGTGTTAGTCTTCCCTATAATAATTGCCCCAGCTGCGCGTATACGGGCCACAAGCAGCGCATCTAACTGTGCAATATGGCCAGCAAAAATTGGCGACCCCTGAGACGTATGTAGGCCTTTGGCATCCACAAGATCTTTGATCGCAATAGGCAGACCGTGTAACGGCCCACGCCTATACATTGGCACTTGGTCAGCGACCTCAGAAGCTGATAGTAAATCGTGCTCTTCACGCAAGGAAACAATAGCATTTACTCGATCATTCACCTCCAAAATTCGAGCAATCGTAAATTTCATCAAATCTCTAACTTTTAACTCTTTGGATACTAGATGCGCTATAGTCTCATGCGCAGAAGAAAAAAGATCATACATAGGAGCCCCAAAATTTTTGCAATAATTCCGTATCGATGCAGATAAAACAATTACCCGTTTTTAGCGACGATGAAAAGTATCCCAAAATGCGTGACCGTCGCTCTGGCATCCACTATCTGCAACTGAATTAGAAATATACCTAGCGGCAATATGCAAAGAATACGCTAGATATTTTAAATAAAAGCGCGATTAACAGTTGGAGTTTGAAGCCTATTGATAACCCAACAAAAGCAAGTGATTGCTCAGCCACGTAGATCAACGGCGATAGGTTTTGAACAAATCAGCGCTAATTTATTCGAAGAATGCGAACGCCAAACATCTACAGAATTTCACATCAATTTTCGGATGTCGCTTCAGCGCGTGATTTACCTGAAACATCCATGGCGAGAGTTGAAGCCATAAAAGCATCTAGATCTCCATCAAGTACGCTTTTTGTATCCGAAGTTTCATGGTTCGTTCGCAGGTCTTTGACCATTTGATAAGGCTGCAAAACATAGGACCGTATTTGATTGCCCCATCCTGCATCGCCTTTATTTTCATGGGCATCGTTGATGGCTGCGTTTCGCCGGTCAAGTTCTATCTGGTAAAGCCTTGATCTTAAAGCTTTCATAGCAATATCGCGGTTCTGGTGTTGTGACTTTTCGGAACTTGTTACCACGACTCCAGTCGGATGGTGAGTAATGCGGACAGCAGAGTCTGTTGTATTCACGTGCTGACCCCCAGCACCGGAGGAGCGATAAGTGTCTATTCGTATATCAGCTGGATCAACGTCTACTTCTATATTGTCGTCAACTACAGGATAGATCCAAACCGAAGAAAACGAGGTATGGCGTTTCGCTGCTGAGTCAAAGGGAGAAATACGCACTAAGCGATGCACCCCACTTTCAGACTTAAGCCAACCATAGGCATTATGCCCGCTCACTTTGTAAGTGACCGATTTTATTCCTGCTTCTTCACCGGGCGTCTCGGACTGCATCTCAACTTTGTAGCCGGATTTTTCTGCCCACCTAACATACATGCGCGCCAACATGGAAGCCCAGTCGCAGCTTTCAGTTCCACCGGCACCAGCATGAACTTCTAAAAACGTATCGTTTGCATCCGCCTCGCCATTCAAAAGTGCCTCAATCTCCTTCGCCGCTGCCTTTTTAGCAAGTGCCTGCAGGGAGGCTTCTACATCAATCACCACTTCTTGATCGTCTTCCATTTCACCCAATTTGATGAGTTCAACATAATCATCCAAATCTTGGAGGATCGTATCATGGGTTGCCACTGCATCTACGAGTGTCTGGCGATCCCGCATGAGTTTTTGCGCTTTACCAGGATCATTCCAGAGATCGGGATCTTCAACACGGGCGTTGAACTCCTCTAAGCGATGCGGAACGGTGTCCCAGTCCATGCGCTGACGCAATAAGTTCAGAGACTTTTCGATCCCAGATACAATATGTTGTATGTCAGAGCGCATTTTTTATCCCATAACGAAATCAGCAGTGATTGATTTATCCCAGCCCAAACAAGGTAGCAAGAGACCCCTTTGAAATACCCTACCACAAACTTGACCTGTAACCTAATTTCACACGCTCTCCGATGCATCAGATTGAAATCGCAACTTTAACCTTGGACTGAACAGCATTCCACACAACATAGCCAACAAAAAAAATAAAGTCTTCAACACCGCCAAACCCGAGTGAGGCGAGCGCAGGGCTCGGGCTCAAGCAACCAATCCCCAGCCCACCCCAAAAAAATAGTTGATATAAAATTAAATAATGATCGATTTTTAATTCAGGGTTAGATGGAAAGTTCTCTGCCGAAAAGGGCGTCTTACCCCGCGCACAAATCTAGGCAAGCGCCATCGGTATCGCCGCCGCACCCATTACAAATGCCAGCGTTGCATCCCATGCATCAAAAATGTCGAGCCATCCTTTTACTTTCATCGTGTTTGTCATACCAGAAACACAGAGTCCGATACCAAAGAGTGAGTAAAACAGAAATTATATCAACAATCGCATCAGACTGCTTTCAATAAATGGTGGAATAACGCAACAAGCAAGACATAAATGATCATCGCCATGATAGCTCACATTGACAAGCGAGACATTCCACAGGTCTCGTGAACAGAGGTACATCCATTCGCTAGACTTGTTTCCACCCCAACCAAAAGCCTAGCCGATATGATCAAAAACTAATTGTTCGCAATATTAGTGGTTCCAAGTCCAGGTCAACCCACAACGATAAGTGAGGCACCATTGACCCCTGCTATGAGCAAAATGTTTTGGCTCGTGAATGTCTTGGATGCTCGGTCGAGTAAAGATCCAATAATTTCTCTGGCGCACATTATCTGCCTATTAATCAACAGAAGTCCTGCGCCAGTACAGCCGATCAAGAGACCACTAGTAATCCGTAAAACCAATCCAGCTGAAAATGCGTCCTTTTGTGCACTTTAAGCGTTGATTAAGTGGCCTGCCAAGCTGTCATCGCGAAGGCAAAAACGGAAAGCTTCGTAATAGCGCCAAATTATCAAAAAGAACCTAAGCCTGTTAATATAGCCCACCCGAAGTCAACGTACCCACGCTCGCATTTGGAGTAACGACAACAGTTTCTCCTGTCGATGTCAGCACTGTTCTGGACAAAGCGGTTTCGGGATCAATTATCTCGAAGTTACTGCCCATTGCAAAACCACCCGTCAATGTCAAGCCAAAAACTGGCTCACTACCGTCGCGAAAAAATTCTGCGACGACATTTTCACCTTCGGCGTTATCAGATAACCTCTCACCAGAAAGCCTGTCAATGTTAATGAATTTTCCTCCCTCTGGCACTTGAAAATCAGCACCACCATATTGTTCGGTCGCTGCAGTCATAAACTCTGTAAATACTGGACCACACGCCGAGCCACCATAAACACTTTTGCCTAATGGCTTAGGAATATCATAACCTATGTAACAACCAGCCGCGATATTGCTTGTAAATCCAATAAACCAAGCATCTTTGTTTTGATTGGTTGTACCCGTTTTACCTGCCGTAGGAACCGGTAAATTCACATAACCTCTCGCAGTTCCGTTTTCCACGACGCCTTCCATCATCGACGTTAACTGATAGGCCGTTATTGCATCCATGACGCGTTCACGATTAGAAACAATAGTGGGCGCACGACCGAGCGGTATGTATTGGTTGTCACATTCATCACAAGAGCGCGGATCGTGGCGATATATAGTTTTGCCATATCGATCTTGAACTCGATCAACCAATGTCGGCTCAACCCGTTCGCCTCCATTCGCAAACATCGCATATGCCGCCACCATTTTGAAAAGCGTAGTTTCTTCAGCTCCTAAAGAATTTGAAAGATATTGTTTCATATTTTTGTAAACACCAAATCTTTCCGCATAACTGCCAATAACTTCCAATCCGACTTCCTGCGCCAGTCGAATTGTCATAAGATTAAAAGATCGCTCGATACCTGTACGAAGTGGGGTTGGTCCGTAGAAGCTATCCGACGAGTTTCTTGGCGTCCAAAGACCTTCCGGAGTATTTTTTTCTATAGGAGCGTCTATAACGATTGTAGCAGGTGAATACCCACTGTCTAGCGCTGCTGCATAGACAAATGGCTTGAAGCTGGAGCCTGGCTGACGATCTGCTTGTGTCGCTCGATTAAAAACAGAATCTTCATAAGCAAACCCTCCTTGAATCGCTAGGATCCGACCACTATTAACATCCATCGCCATAAAGGCGCCCTGCACATCGCTTACTTGGCGCAGGGACCATCGGAGAAAATTTCCGTCTTCGTCGATGAGCGCGCGTACTAGCACGACATCTCCAACGACTAATAAGTCTCCTGCAACTTTGGCTTTAGCTCCCTCTGAACCATCTTCTGTAGCCTTAGAGGCCCAGATCACATCGTTGCTTGATATCCAGTGACCATCATCATCATCTTCAATGCCTTCTATACCAATACGAGCAGCAGACTTGCCCACACTAAGCACAACGGCCGGATACCATCGTCCGTCCAGTGAAATATTTCGCGGAACCGTTAACTCTAAGAGCGCTCTGCGCCATTCTTCTTCTTCTCTCAAAACGCTCTGAGGCAACGACAAACCAGTTCCTCGCCATATGCCGCGATTACGATCATACGTTTCTAATGCCCGTTGAAGTGCCACTTGCGCAATCTTTTGCATTTTTGGATTAAGGGTGGCCCGTATAGCCATACCCCCAGTGAAAAATATTTCTTCACCAAAATCTTTACTTAATTGGCGCCGTATTTCGTCAGTAAAATAATCTCGCGGCGGAAGAGCTGCCCTAAAACTGGGAAAATCCTCGTTTTGAACAGACATTAATGGCATTTTAATTTCGGCCTCATAAGCCGCCTGCTTAAGGTACCCGTTCTGCCACATTTGCCTCAGAACATAGTTTCGCCTCGATAATAATCGCTCTTTTCGTCTTACAGGGTGATAGTCAGACGGCGCTTTGGGCAGCGACGCCAAAAAGGCAGCTTCATGTGGTTCTAGAACTTCAAGGGTCTTATTGAAATAAGTTTGAGCCGCAGCTGTAACACCATAGGAGTTCTGGCCTAAGAATATTTCATTTAAATATAGCTCGAGAATTTCCTCTTTGCTGAGAGTTCCCTCAATACGCGTCGCCAATATGATCTCTTTGACTTTTCGTTCAGCTTTTCTCGACCCGTCTAAGAGAAAATTCTTCATCACCTGTTGTGTGATGGTTGATGCCCCTCTTACCCTACGTCCCCCTGTTCGCGCAGCTTCAAAAACTGCAGAAATAATACCGCGAATATCATAGCCAGGATGGGAATAGAAATTCTTGTCTTCAGCGGCAATAAAAGCTTGTTTAATCAATATAGGAATATCTTCTGAAGACGTAAACAATCTTCGCTCTCTGGCAAACTCGTCGATCAGCTTTCCTTCGGAAGAATAAATTCTACTTATAGTTGGAGGTTGATATTGTGCCAAGGAATCATGCGACGGAATATCTCGCCCATAAACCCAAAATATACCACCAATCCCAATAGCTGCGCCAATAATTCCCAGAGTCACAAAAGTAAAAAATCCTCCAAATATTGATAAGGTGGCTCTGAACAAACGTTATTCCTTTCTGTCTGAAGCTTATATAGTCGCTGAGCTATTCTTCTTCAAAATATAACAACACTAATTATCAAAATTGTCTAATGACGGCGCAAAGGTGCAACGATGCTATCCTCGCCCACCCATTTTATTACGCCATTACGGACCCCTAAAACAAAATTTTCTCGCCATTTAATATCTAAAAGGTTCTCAAGATCACTCTGCGTTGACATAAAGCCTACTTCGATCAAAACCGACGGAACATTAGGAGATTTCAATACAGAAAAATTGGCGTGCCGTAAAGGTTTAGCATTCACCAAACCAATAGCTTGTAATAGCTCTTGAATTATTGTTTGCGCCAAGGCCTCAGACCGAGGCAGATTATCCTGACGGGCTAGATCAATCAGCACATCCACGATTTTATCTTCTGCCCCGCTGAGATCTAATCCGACCAACAGCTCTGCTCTGTTGTGTTCATGCGCAAGCTGAGCACTAGTTTTGTCGCTGGCCTGCTCGGAAAGGGTGTAAACAGTAGTTCCTTTGGCAACTCCTTCTATAACCGCATCTGCGTGAAGTGAAATAAATATATCGGCTTTGTGTCGGTTTGTGACACGTAGACGCTCTAGAAGGGACGGGTAACTGTCATCTGAGCGCGTTAAAACAACATCTATGCCTTCCGTTCGAAGCAACGCTTCTTTCAATTCAAGCGCAAGGAGTAGCATGAGGTCCGCTTCCCTGACACCACCAGCAATCGCCCCAGGGTCTGCACCGCCGTGACCAGGGTCAAGAACAATCAAAATTTGGGCGTCTTTTTCTTGACCTTCGACAAAAACGACGTCGTTGTAGCGACGCCGTATTCCAGACGTCAAGGGAACGCCAGAAGCTTTAAAGAATTCTTGCTCAGTGACCGGGCCACACCAAATCGTTAAGACGGAATTACTAGCCTGTTTATCATAGATCATTTCCGCTGTCTTAACACCAAGCGGCTCCGTGAGTTCCAACACTAGCCTGCTCCAACCGGTGCCAAGCATGCCAAATTCGACGTTACTTATTCGCTTACTTTGATCAAAAACATCACGTTTTAGACCGTCAAATATAACTTCATTGAACTCAACAATAAGACGCATTGGATTATCAAGCTGGTAGATCCGGTAGGGCACAGACTGTGACAAAGTTAGCTGGATTTCAACCTCCCGCCACTTGCGATCCTCGACATAGGATTTTGGCGCGTCAATATGAGCGATCGCGGACAGACTTTGCGCTTTCGCTACCGGTGCAAAGCAAAAAATATAAGAGATAAGTACCCAGCTAACTTGCCTCATTGAATGTGTCCTTTCGTCCGCATGTAGTCTTGCAAGCGCGCTAAACCCTCTTCAATGTCGTCACTGTTGCCAGCATAAGAAAATCTAAGTGTACTGCAGCCCCTTAAACGATCAAAATCCAAGCCTGGAGTAACGGCAACCCCTGCAACGTCCAGAATATCGCGTGCAAACGCCAAACTGTCTTCTGTAAAATCTCTGACGTCTGCGTAAATATAAAACGCTCCGTCCGGGGGCGCTATCCGATCAAAGCCTGCTGCAATCAAACCATCGAGCATCAACTGACGATTGATACGGTAGACGGCCATATTCGTCTCTAGTTCTTCATAACAATCTAGCGCCCCTAAAGCTACAACTTGGCTTGCGTGGGGGGCACAGATAAATAGGTTCTGAGACAATCGCTCAATTCGACGGATATGCGTTTCCGGGACAACCATCCATCCGATACGCCACCCAGTCATTGAAAAGTATTTAGAAAACGAATTTATGACATAGCAGTCGTCAGAAATCTCAAGTGCGCTGACAGCTTTTTTTTCGTATTCAATACCGTGATAAATCTCATCACTGATGAATGCCGTATCAGTATCCTGACAAGCTTTAACTAAGGCAGAAAGAGAACTTTTTTCTAACATTGCACCAGTTGGATTTGCAGGAGAGGCAATCATAAGTCCGGCAAGATTTTGTGAAAAGATATCTGCCGGAACTGGCTGAAATCTATTTTCCTCAGTTGTAGAAATATCGACTGAAACAAGGCTGAGAGCATTTAAGATTTGGCGATAGCTTGGGTACCCTGGCGCACCGATTCCGACACGATCACCCGAATCAAAAAGTGAAGTGAAGCTCAATAAAAAAGCTCCAGACGATCCAGACGTTACGACAACCCGATCCTGGTTCAACGAAACTCCATACCATTTTTTGTACAGTTCAGCGATTTTACGCCTAAGATCAGGTATTCCTAGTGCGACAGTATAGCCCATTGGATCACACTGCATTTGACTGTTCAAAGTAGCTAACGCTTGTTTAGGCGCAGACGTACCTGGTTGCCCCACTTCCATGTGAATTATATTACGCCCTTGGGCTTCTGCGCGACGCGCTGCCTCCATCACATCCATCACAATAAAGGCATCAACGTCACCACGGGTTGAGTTTTTCATGCGCAGGTTCCACACTGTTGTCACAACTCTGTATTTCAAGGAATTTGGACTGACGTCAATGTACATCATCAAAAGGATTGCATTTTTTTTATGCACAGGCCTGTTTGCCGCCCCTGTTTTTGCAATAGATCTTCTGCGAGATTCAGATGTCGAACATGCATTTACAGAGTTGTCTCGCCCAGTTCTGCAGGCAGCTGGACTTACTCCAAAAGGAATCAGGATCCTTTTGCTCGATGACAAAAAACCAAATGCGTTTATTATAGACAATCAACACATATTCATTTCCTCCGGCCTTGTTCTAAGCACCGATAATGCAGAAATGTTTCAGGCAATCATTGCACACGAGGCAGCCCATATTGCTCATGGCCACGTCACTCGACGAATGCAAAATATGTTGGTCGGGCGCAACGCATCTGCCTTTGGTCTCGTACTTGCACTAATGACGGGTGCTGTTAGCGGAAACCATGAATTAAGCCTTCCATTGGCGATCGGTGCAGCAAGCAGCTCTCGAGGTGTTTTGCTTTCTCATACAAGAGCAGAGGAGAGCGCTGCAGATCACGCTGCAATGCGCTACCTTGCGCGCTCTAACATCGATGGTAAAGGTATGATTGAAGTACTTGACCTTTTTATTGACCAAGATAACTTAACGGCAAGCCGCCAAGATCCGTATCTCCGTACGCACCCGTCAAGCCGCGACAGAAAGCAAGCTTTACAGGCTTTGGTCAAAACAAATGTTACCACTCCCACCAATCGAAAAGATGCTTACTGGCACGAACGTGCTGTTGGCAAAATATCTGCTTTTTTAAGAGAGCCAGAATGGACATTAATGCGCGCAGATAATGCAAAAAATTCCGATATCCGTCACTTACGCCGCGCAGTTGCATTCTCCCGTCAGGGCAAAGTTTCGTCAGCCCTTGAAGAAATGGACAAAGCACAAGCACTACGGCCAAAAGATCCGTACTTGCAGGAGTTAAAAGCAGAATTACTTATGCGTAACAAACACTTTGCACAATCGGTTAAAGAATATTCCAAAGCGGTATCTATGAATCCGCACAACGCACTTGCGCTAAGCGGCTATGGAAGGGCTTTGCTGGCCAATAAGCAAACGACAAAGGCACTTTCTGTACTCAAAAAAGCCCGTGAGATTGATTTCCGCAATACTCGTTTATTGCGAGATCTCGCGATTACTTATTCACAACTTGGCAAAAACAACATGGCCGCATTAGTTACAGCAGAGCGCTACGCTCTAACAGGAAACATCAAAGATGCCATCATTCATGCAAGACGTGCGTCAAAAGGGCTCCCTAATGGCTCTGCTGCATGGCAAAGAGCGCAGGATGTGTTAGATATGAAAAAACCAGAATAATCTGGTGGCTCTAATGGAGAATTGGCGATGATCCGTCCACTAAACCTCGGAATTTTATTTGCCCTCATACTAACTACAGCAGTAACCGCCCTTATCTTACAAACCATAAAGAGTAGGAATTTCGCACAAATAACAGAACAAGAGCGCAGTGTTTTGCATGCAGAAATTCGATCATATATCTTGGAAAACCCAAAAATAATCTTCGAAGCAGTGGCAATTGTTCGGCAGCGAGAGGAAGAGGCTCAGTCAAATAATGACGATCAATTAGTGCAAGATTTCAAAGAAGACCTATTCGAAGACGGATATTCCTATATAGGTGGCAATTTAGACGGAGATATTACCGTTGTTGAATTTCTTGACTATCGTTGTGGCTATTGCCGAAAAGCCTTTGCGGAAGTCGAAAAACTTTTGAGCGAAGACGACAATATCCGTTTTGTGATAAAGGAGTATCCAATTCTCGGCGAGGCATCTATTCTAATATCCCAATTTGCGATTGCGATCAAACAACTGCACGGCAGTGATGCGTACAAAATGATCCACGATACATTGATTGCATTTACCGGTGAGCCAACCCCCGAAAGCTTGGCAGAAATTGCTCTGACTTTCGGTTTTGAGATTGACCCTATTTTTGAACGTATGATTAGCGAGGAAGTTTTGCGTGAAATAAATGCCACTCGGACACTAGGCGAAAAGATGCAAATCTCGGGAACACCTACTTTTGTTATCGAAAACAAATTACTTCGGGGTTATATCTCGCTGGAAGTAATGCGGGCGATTACGGCAGCTCAACGGGGTTAGGACCGCAACATTTAATGGAGGTCTCACGTTAATAGGAAGGCTTCATACTAACATTAAAGAATGTCTGCGTCCGACTTTTTAAATTGACCTCAGGAACCGTAGTAACTCATCAGAAGTGCGGGTACCTGAGGTATCGGGAAAAAAGTGTCCGCCTGGAATTGCGCATGTATGCATATCAACAAGCTTTTCAGTCCACACCATACCCATATTATAAGATTTCGCCATAGCACCATCAGTCCCCCACATAACAAGGGTCGGCGCTGCAACACGCCTTGAAAGATCAGCTTCATCGATGGCAAAATCAAAATCAATCGCTGCACGGTAATCATCACACATTGCGCGGATTGTCTGAGGATTGTTCCAAGAAAACCTATAGGCTGCAAGTTGCTCATCAGCAAAATCGCTAAGTTTTGCAGATCCCCAGCCAAGAAGGCTTTGTTCGTAATAATAGTTTGGGTTTGCCGCAATAAGTGTTTCGGGGAAAGGCTCTGGTTGGGCTAGAAAAAGCCAATGATAATAATCGCGCGCCACTTCTTTGCTGAGCTTATTAAGCAAAAGGTGCGTCGGAACAATGTCCATCATTGTTAGGCTTTTTATTCTGTCTGAAACATCAAGGGCAACACGGTGTGATACCCGCGCGCCCCGATCATGACCAACTAAGTGAAACTCTTCAAATCCTAGATGACTCATCAATGCCAATTGATCAGATCCCATTGCCCTAAAACTGTAGTTTTCAGTCCCGTGCGGTTTTTCAGAAGCCCCATAACCACGCAAGTCAGCGCATATAACCGTAAAATACCGAGCAAGACGCGGAGCGATCTCTGCCCACATAGCATGGGTTTGAGGGAAACCATGAAGCAAAAGTATAGGATCCCCCTTCCCCCCAATCCGATAGTATATATCGGCACCAGAATGCTTAAAAAAATGTCTCTTAAATCCCAAAAAAATTGAAATCACCTCCTTAAAAATAACAACTTAAGCCCTGTACATTCAAAAAATGACATGTACGGTTTCTGTGTTTTCTATTGAGTTAAAGAATTAAGCACACGGGCCCAACTGCGCGTTCCTTTGTGAAAGCTTTCCAAATCATATTTCTCATTGGGAGAATGAATCTGATCATCGTCTTTTCCAAATCCGATGAGGATCGGCGTTACCCCTACAATATCCTGAAAGTGACCTGCAATTGGTATCGACCCACCGCAACCAATAAAGGCAGCCTCATCCGGCCATTCACAGCTGAGCGCATTTCGAGCAGCTTCAAATGCTGGTGTATCAGTTGACATCACTGATCCTGAAGAAGCTTCATAATCTTCAAAGTGTACTTGACAGTCATAGGGTAGCATGTTGCGCACGTATTCATGGAAATTTTCGCGTATTACAAGCGGATCCTGATTTCCGACCAACCGAAAGCTAACTTTAGCGCTAGCCTGACTTGGTAACACGGTTTTGAATCCTTCCCCAATATAGCCGCCTTTTATACCATTTATTTCACACGTGGGGCGTGACCATATCATCTCTAGCGGTGAAAACTCTTTTTCTCCTGCCGGAATAACTAGACCGACATCAGATAAAAATGTAGTGTGATCAAATTTAAGCGCTCGCCACTGAGTATCGACATCATTGGTCAAGCTCATTACACCATCATAAAAATTGGGAATTGTAATACGACCGCGTTCATCATGCAAAGACCCTAGAATTTTGGTAAGAACGCGAATAGGGTTGATAGCCAATCCCCCGTACAAGCCTGAATGCAAATCCTTATCTGGCCCGATAATTGTTATTTCTTCTTTTAACATTCCACGCAGTCTTGTAACAATTGTTGGTGTTTTACTTTGGAACAACGTCGTATCACAGATCAGGATAACATCACTAGTTAGCTCATCTTTGTTCTCATTCATAAACGGTACTAGACTGGGCGAGCCGCATTCTTCCTCACCTTCAAAAAAAAACGTTAACTTACATGGGAGCTTACCATGCACAGCTCTCCAAGCACGACAGGCCTCAACAAACGTCATCAACTGCCCTTTGTCATCTGCAGAACCTCGGCCCCTGATAACCTTTCCTTTGGTGGTTTCATCCAGTTGAGGGTCAAAAGGATCTCTATTCCAAAGTTCAATTGGATCTATCGGTTGCACATCGTAATGGCCATAAAACAAAATATGCGGAAGGTCATCCGAATTAGACGGTGTGATATGTCCAACTACCATCGGGTGGCCAGGAGTTGGACGTTTTTCAGCGATTGCTCCGAGCGACTCTATATCGGAAACCAACCAGTCTGCCGCAGCGTCACAGGCTTGCTTGAAAGCGGGATCCGTCGAAATTGAAGGTATGCTAAGAAATTCCAGCAAACGATCGACGGATTTTCCTAAATCTGCGTCAATCTGCGCAAGTACGGGGTCTAGTTGCATGCGTCTCTCTTGTTATATATGTTTCTATGAAGACAGTAACAAACACAGCCCGGGTGTCCAGTCGATTGAACGGCGTCCAATAATACGTAATGCTGTTCTATTTCTGAAGTTGCGCTCTCGTAACATCGTAGCAATTGAGTAGTGCGAGAGGATATCGAATGCTATACGATTTTCACTTAGATCAATCTCTTAACAGGCTTCACCAAGAAGGCCGTTACAGAACCTTCATAGATATCGAACGTAAGAATGGCAACTATCCCCACGCCGTTTGGAAACAGACCGATGGGCAAGAAAGACCAGTAACTGTCTGGTGTGGAAACGATTATTTAGGTATGGGCCAAAATCCAGTCGTTTTAGACGCCATGCATGCCGCACTAGATGCAACAGGTGCTGGGTCTGGTGGAACGCGAAATATATCAGGGACCACAGTATATCACAAAAAGCTGGAAGCAGAATTAGCAGACCTTCATGGCAAAGAAAAAGCTCTCATTTTTACAAGTGCGTATATCGCAAACGATGCTACACTTAGCACGCTGCCAAAACTGCTACCCGATCTAATTATATATTCTGATGAACTAAACCATGCCTCAATGATTGAAGGCGTGCGCAGGAACGGTGGCTCTAAACGTGTATTTCGGCACAATGATCTAGATCATTTAAGGCGCCTCTTAGAGGCCGATGATCCGAGCATACCCAAGGTCATCGCGTTTGAATCCATTTATTCAATGGATGGTGACTTTAGCCCAATTAAAGAAATTTGTGGCTTGGCCAAAGAATTTGGTGCATTGACTTATCTAGATGAAGTACACGCAGTCGGTATGTATGGTCCGCGTGGTGGAGGCATTGCGGAGCGCGAAAATCTTACGGACAGAATCGATATAATAAACGGGACCCTGGCCAAGGCATTTGGCACAATGGGTGGTTACATCGCGTCTAGCGAAAAGATGTGCGATGCTATTCGCTCCTATGCACCAGGTTTTATTTTTACAACATCCTTAGCGCCCGCTATTGCGGCCGGTGCAAGTGCGTCGATTGCTTTCCTAAAGACAAATCAGACGCTTAGAGGAGAACATATTATTAAAGCAAACATTCTGAAAATGCGGCTGAAAGCACTTGGGCTTCCGATTATCAACCATGACAGTCATATCGTTCCGGTTATTGTTGGTAATCCAATTCATACAAAAATACTTTCTGATAAGTTGCTGTATGATTATGGTATTTATGTCCAACCCATTAATTATCCTACTGTTCCTAAAGGGACAGAAAGACTGCGATTTACGCCATCACCAGTGCACAGCGCAGCAGATATTGAAAAACTTATAGTGGCAATGGATCGTTTGTGGTCCCATTGTGCGCTAAATCGTGCCAAAATGGCTAGTTAGGGACTAACTAAAAGTGTATTTCAGTGCTCCATGTGCTAAGTAAAACGCGGGTGTAAGACTATTGATGATTCGGTTTTGACTTTGAATAACAAGGGGAAACGGAGCAAACGAGTGGTATGTTAAATCTATCTCTGGCAAAAAAGGGTCAGAACTACAGGTCAACGCCAAAAGGGTTTGATGACTATGAGCTTACGCTCGGGGATATAATGCGCGGCGAACGTGCAACTTTGGGCAAGTCTCTTTTAGATGTTCAGCGTGAACTAAGGATAAAGGCATCCTATATATCTGCAATTGAGAACTGCGATACTGGTGCTTTTGACACCCATGGTTTCATCGCAGGTTACGTTAGATCGTACGCCAAATATCTTGGGATGCCGACTGAGGAAACTTATCAAAAGTTTTGTGAGGAAAGTGGTCACCCAATGGCCTATGGCATGTCCGAAGCGGCCTCTGTTCGATCTTCGGAAACAATGGGTTCAAAATGTATGGCCGATCACTTGCGCCGAAGTGATCCGCTCTTTGTAAATTCCCTCACTGCCTTTTTACCGCCAGAGCAGAAATTTTTTGAACAAATTGAAGCACGGGCAATTGGGTCCATTACCATTCTGTTAACCCTGATAATGGGTATTGGTTATGGTGGGTGGTTGATTTTAAATGAGGTCCAACAGGTCAACACAACAGCTGCCGATGCGACACCATTTGCACTCTCAGACCTGGATCCGATAAACCAAACACAAGCGCAGGGTCCTGAAAACGAAGCGCTAACACAACAAATCGAAGCATTGGATTATCGGCTTGATAGACTTTATCGTCCGCAAGCGATGGATACGCCCATTTTAGTGGCCCGTGAAGGACCAATTTCTACTCTGGATCCAACTTTAAATGGCATCTTCAAACCTAAGCCAGTCATTAAGGGCGCAAATATCGAACAACAACTGTCTGAAGTGGAATTGCTAAAGGCAGAAACACCACTAACCGAACTGTCACCTCAACTTATTCCCCAAGTTCTTGAGAATGCACCTGCTCAAATAGCTTTATTTGCTACTCGCGAAGCATGGGTCAGTGTTAAATCCGCAGATGGTACACGCATTTTTGAAAACATAATGCGGCCAGGCGAAGAGTTTATTTTACCTATGACGGAACTTCCACCTCAGTTACATGCAGGAATGTCCGGTTCAGTTTATTTTGCAGTGAATGGTGAACTTTATGGACCCGCTGGAACTGGAACGCGTGTTGTTAAGAATATAATCCTATCGGCAAAGGCCATTCAGAGTACATACAGCTTAGCAACCATTGGTCTAGACCCACAACTTTCCAGATTGGCGTTAACCTCAGAAGTGTCAACCTTTACAATTACTGGAATGTCAGATTAAGATGACACTAATTATCCGAAATATGCGAGATGGTTATAGTTAATTTTATTTGGGAAGAGGCTAATGTCGCTAAATGCGGTGCGCCCTTGGCGAAATATTTATCGTCGTAAGTCACGTCAGATATTTGTAGGATCAGTACCAGTTGGGGGCGACGCACCTATTTCTGTACAAACCATGACGAATACTCTGACGACCGACATTGCAGGAACTATAGCACAGGTTCAAGCTGCCGCCGAGGCTGGAGCCGATATTGTTCGCATTTCAATACCTGACGAAGACAGCTCAAAAGCATTGCGTGAAATCGTAATGGAAAGCCCAGTTCCTATAGTTGCTGACATTCACTTCCATTATAAAAGAGGTATCGAAGCTGCTGAGGCTGGTGCCGCATGCCTAAGGATTAATCCAGGAAACATTGGCAACGAAAAACGCATCTTGGAAGTTATAAAAGCCGCACGGGATAATAATTGTTCTATACGAATCGGCGTAAATGCAGGCTCACTGGAGAAGCATCTTCTGGACAAATATGGTGAACCCTGCCCTGATGCGATGGTTGAAAGTGGATTGGATCATATCCGAATTCTGCAAGACAACGACTTTCACGAATTCAAAATTAGTGTAAAAGCCTCTGATGTTTTCCTTGCAGCAGCAGCCTATCAAGCACTTGCAGAGGCAACTGATGCTCCTATTCATTTAGGTATTACAGAAGCGGGAGGCCTCAGAACCGGTACGATCAAATCTGCCATCGGCCTTGGAAATCTTTTATGGATGGGCATCGGTGATACGGTCCGAGTATCACTATCTGCTGACCCAGTCGAGGAGGTTAAAGTCGGCTACGAAGTTTTGAAATCGCTGGGTCTGCGTCACAAAGGCGTAAATATCATTTCCTGTCCAAGCTGTGCACGCCAAGGATTTGATGTGATTAAAACCGTAGAAGAGCTTGAGCAACGGCTAGCACATATTAAAACTCCGATGAGCCTCTCTATCATCGGTTGCGTGGTCAATGGACCGGGCGAGGCTCTTATGACTGATGTCGGATTTACTGGCGGCGGTGCAGGTCACGGAATGGTTTACTGGTCTGGCAAACAAGACCACAAAGTCAACAACGATAAGATGGTTGATCATATAGTCGAATTGGTCGAGAAAAAAGCTGAGGCGATTGAAACTAAATCCCATAATATTGAATCTATGGAAGAAGTATGACAAATTTTGTTCGCTAAATATCAACCTCATTACCACAATACTTACTACTGGAGAACGCAGCACTTATACTTAAAAATTTAAATCTATATTTCAATTCAAAATTAATCTCCACAGAACCCCAAAAAGCTGCGGCTTATCATTTATCAAGTCCAGACAGATGCGATTAAACAATAATTTCTTATAAATGGTAAAAGTGGCGCGGTTGACGGGGCTCGAACCCGCGACCCCCGGCGTGACAGGCCGGTACTCTAACCAGCTGAGCTACAACCGCG
The DNA here is from genome assembly GCA_913031285.1 of uncultured Alphaproteobacteria bacterium. GTDB lineage: Bacteria > Pseudomonadota > Alphaproteobacteria > Rhodobacterales > Rhodobacteraceae > LFER01. The sequence goes on from CAJWEI010000025.1 coordinate 37,331, forward strand.
CGTGTGGAGCAGTTACGCCAAGTCACAACCAGCGTCAATTACAAAATGTCCCTTCAGCATCAAAAAAAAAAGGAAGTTATAATTTGTCTCAAATTTACAGTGTTAAACTTCAAATAAGAAACACATTTCCAAAAATTTTATAGAAGTTAATTCGCATTTATGCTTTGAAACAGCTTGTGATAAGCTGCAATTGTCCTCCAAACTCTTTACTAATTTTTTTTAAAATTCAAAACACGGCTCTTCTTCAGAAAAGTTGGAAATCAAAATAAATATGACAACACTAGATAATAAAATAAACCATTTAAAACTCATCAAGTTTATCTAACCCTACTTTTAATTATATGTTACGACCGCTGTTGAACTTGGTCAATTACTAAGAGCTACTAAGCCTGTTCATTATTTGTGGTATAATAAGAATGACTTTAACGATCGTAAGCTGCTTTTAAACTAAATGTAGAATTAATAACTAATTCTGATCAATTGAAATTTACTATCAATTAAAATGAGAAATAATCCGTGCAGATAATTACTAGGGGCGATTATAGTGGCAACATTTGCCATAGAGTCCTACCCTTCATTACTGCCAGTATTTTTGTACTCAAGTCGTGCAGTTCTCTCAAGGCCAGCTTGAAACACACGCTCTGTTACATTACATAACAATTAAATAGAAAAGAAACAGGCAAGACCGCCAAAAAAGGGGTTAAATCTGTTGTCTAAAATAAGGAACGAGCATGAATAACCCTTTAAATGAGTCTTACCCAGTCCTACCGCTTCGCGATGTCGTAGTATTTCCTCATATGATTGTGCCATTATTCGTCGGCCGCGAAAAATCTGTAAGTGCCCTAGAAGCGGTTATGCTTGATGACAAGCAGATATTGCTGGCAAGCCAAAAAGATCCTTCCGAAGATCAACCAACGACCGATACAATCTTTGAAATAGGAGTTCTGGCCTCAGTTTTGCAATTGCTAAAATTGCCAGATGGCACTGTAAAGGTTCTTGTAGAGGGTCAATCTAGAGTCCAGATAAACGAATACGTAACTAATGAAGATTTTTTTGAAGCACGTGCGAAATATTTGGCGGAAGTGCCAGGCGATGAAGAGATTACAAAGGCACTTGTAAGAAGTGTCTCTGAAGAATTTGAAAAATATTCGAAAATTCGAAAAAATATTCCAGAAGAAGCAATTAATGCTGTCGCTGAAACAACTGAGGCGACCAAACTAGCCGATCTGGTGTCTGGCCATATCGGTATAGAAGTCGAGCAGAAACAAAAATTGTTGGAAACGCTATCAGTCAGTGAGAGGCTTGAAAAGCTATATGGGCTGATGAAAGGCGAGATGAGCGTACTGCAAGTTGAGAAAAAAATCAAAACCCGGGTTAAATCTCAAATGGAACGCACTCAACGGGACTACTACCTGAACGAGCAAATGAAAGCTATACAAAAAGAGCTCGGAGATGGCGAGGATGGCCAAAACGAAGTGACCGAACTCGAAAAGCGCGTAAGTGAAACCAAACTTAGCAAAGAGGCGTCAGAAAAAGTAGAAGCTGAGATCAAGAAGCTCAAAAGTATGAGCCCTATGTCAGCAGAAGCAACCGTTGTGCGTAACTATCTTGACTGGGTTCTGGCTATTCCATGGGGTGTTAAATCCCGAGTAAAAAAGGATCTCAATAAAGCACAAAAGGTGCTAGACGATGATCACTACAGCTTGGAAAAAGTTAAAGAGCGCATTGTTGAGTACCTTGCCGTACAGCAGCGTAGTGCGAAATTGAAGGGTCCAATACTCTGCCTTGTTGGTCCTCCTGGCGTTGGTAAAACATCATTGGGAAAATCGGTAGCACGAGCAACCGGTCGGGAATTTATTCGCATTTCTCTGGGCGGGGTGCGAGACGAAAGTGAAATTCGTGGTCATCGAAGGACATACATCGGCTCCATGCCCGGTAAAATTATACAGGCGCTTAAAAAAGCTAAGACTACCAATCCACTGATATTACTTGACGAAATAGATAAAATGGGCCAAGATTTTCGGGGCGATCCTGCCTCGGCGATGCTCGAGGTATTGGATCCTGAACAAAATGGCACGTTTGTCGATCACTATATGGAAATAGAGTACGATCTCTCTAATGTCATGTTCCTGACAACAGCTAATAGCTTTAGTATGCCCGGTCCCCTCCTTGACCGAATGGAAATAATTTCTCTTGCAGGTTACACAGAAGACGAAAAACGCGAAATCGCTAAACGGCATCTAATTGAGAAACAAATCAAAAATCATGGCCTTAAAAAGAGCGAGTTGGAAATAAAAGATGCAGCTCTGGACGACATTATTCGCGTGTACACGCGAGAAGCGGGTGTTCGCAATTTAGAACGCGAGATAGCCAAGCTCGCACGCAAGGCTGTCACCAAAATCGTAAAGCGGGAAGCTTTAAGCATTACCATTGATGCAGAGAATATAAATGATTACCTCGGAGTTAAGAAGTTTCGCTACGGTTTGGCTGAACAAAATGATCAAGTCGGCGTTGTGACAGGGCTTGCTTGGACGTCGGTAGGTGGAGACCTTTTGTCAATTGAAGCTCTGAAGCTACCAGGCAAAGGCCGTATGAAAACTACTGGCAAACTTGGGGATGTCATGAAGGAGAGTATTGAAGCCGCCAGCTCCTATGTTCGCTCGATCAGTCCGGAAATTGGGATAAAACCAACAAAATTTGATAACCTAGACATTCACGTGCATGTTCCTGAGGGTGCAACCCCCAAGGATGGTCCAAGCGCAGGCCTTGCGATGGTAACTTCCATAGTTTCAGTCCTGACAGGTATCCCAGTACACAAAGACATTGCAATGACAGGAGAAGTAACGCTGCGTGGCAACGCACTACCCATTGGAGGTTTGAAAGAAAAGCTACTTGCAGCTTTAAGGGGTGGTGTGAATACAGTCTTGATACCGGAAGAGAATGAGAAGGAACTTGAAGAGATCCCCGATAACGTGAAACAGGGTTTGAAAATCATTCCAGTATCACATGTCTCGGAGGTCCTTAAGCATTCTCTAACAAGTACGCCCCAAAAAATAGAATGGGATGAAAGCGCTGAGGAAGCGGCGGCAGCAAAGCTTTCATCACAAGGCAACCAGGGTGCAACAGCGCATTGATTATCAGCGAACAAACCGCCATTACTCATTTAGTTTGTTTGGAACGGTTTGTTTGTTTTTATCTAGCTACGCTTGATAAGCCAAATTAAAACTTAGAACAGCTGATGAAGGGGCATATTTAGTGTATGTCAAAATTATAAATCTAAACCCTAAATTTTATCCTATAAACCATAGTTTTCGACAGAAAGTTCGATAGAATAAATTGACCTCTAACTATTCTGGTTTTTCAGGAAAAGATAATCTGTGAAAACTTTGGATCCATCTACAATTGAGACGTCGAGAATTAGAGACCAACTAAATGTGAAGTTCACAGCGCCTTCTGCTTCGTACAATACTTGAGTGAATTAAAGTAGTAAAATAACAAACTAGTCGCATTGCTTATCACGTATTTACTAACCACAGGTTTGCCTTTAGCTATAAGCTATTATAGCTTTGGCGCATCTTCTACCAGGGCGAACTTTATACCCCGCTAGGTAAAATCCCCAGCAAAAAGGAAAAACTTAAAAAAAATTACTGGATTCAATGTAGCCTATAATGCGACTTACAACATGAGATCGAAATAGCGTAAGCCTAATGACTGACAAATTTAGGTTAAACTTTGGCAAACAATATCTATATTTTGGATGTAAGAAAACTATTCGTAGATCTCTAATGCAAATAATATTTGCAATGTCAGTAACACCTTTCATGTCTAGCCAAAGCCCAAGAGCGCTCCGCTTGCCCAGACCGAAGTCCAGGCATAGATACATTTTATTCTTTTGGAATGTAATTGGGCCAAGAAGCGCAAGGATGTCTTGGAACAATTTAATCTAAGAAGAATAACCCAATAATTTAGAATTTGCCCTACCAAACTTTGAGCGAGTGCTTGTGTTGATTAATTTCAGGAAACTATATGAGCTTTAAGCTCAAGAAAAAATGTCGAAGCAACGAAACTGTCAATCTTCCTATCAACAATAAGTCAAAGATAATATATTAGTTAAAACTTCAAGAACAACCTTGTCTAAGATCATTACTAATGGGACGAAAAACAACAAAGAAATTAATTATAAGTTTACTAAAAATTAACGACCTTTGCTCTTAACTGCAGTATTATAATTTCGCTGTATGCCTTGGTTTACATGCCTGGAGTAAGCGTTCCGCTTCTCATATATTTTGACTTCTTAATCATGAATCTAGAAGCCAATAGCTGCCCTAAGACGAAAGGAGTTTGAACCAAAATGAGCATAAAAATTTATCAAGGTGCTGACCTGAGTTCCCACTTGGACAGCTTAGCCAAGGCGCCATCAATGTCACGACTAATCCTAGATACCGCAAACTTGTTAAGCCCTATCTCTCTGGCTATTTGATTAACGCCAATACCTTCACTGCGAAGAGCTTGAATCCTGCTTACATCGTCAAAAGTGTAAGTTGGCTTTCGCCCTTTGTACAACTCAGGCTTTGTCGCTCTTGCATGAGCTATTCCAGCCCTCTGAGCTTCTTTCAGGCCTATTGCTTGCGCTTCCGCCATTGCGGACATGAACGACAGCATTGCCTCTCGTACAGCTTTGCTCATAGCATCTGGTGGCTTAGCATCGAAGACCATATTATTAATAACTGTCTTAATGGTGACGCCACGATCTAAGAACAATCTGATGTTGGCTTGAATCCCATCATAATTTCGCCCAAGGCGATCAACCCATCTTACAACTAAAATATCGCCATCTTTAAGCAGATCAAAAAGTCGCTTACCGCCATCCCTTTCCCTCAAAGGTATTTGCGCGCCAGATACATCACTATCTTCAATAACGTCATCTATTTTAAAGCCAGCCTGTTCAGCTATTAACGTCTGATGATCAATTGTTTGTTCTGAGCTTGAAGTCCTAGCATAGAGTAGCGTCTTAACCATTTCTTCTAACCCTGCACTACATAACTTAGATTATTATCTACCATAGCACAGATGCAATAGTAAAGTCTTATGCTACAGATTGAATGGCAGCATTAGGATATCACACGGGCATACTCTATTTCTAAATTACACATATAAGGCAGAGATGTTCTGCCAAAACTTTGTGTGCACCACAGTACAAAAACAATTAGGTTTCCCTTTTCCACAAGTTCTGCAACGAGCAAAATAATCGGTAACAGATTTATTGAGCTTACAGTTTAGACCACGTATCGCATACTCATAAGGTAGTCCAAGTCAAAGAAGT
>CAJWEI010000026.1 GCA_913031285.1 uncultured Alphaproteobacteria bacterium
CAATCGTTCCAATATTGCAGTGCGGCTTAGTCCGCTCAAACTTTTCCTTAGCCATTTTGTGTTATGCCTTTTGTCCGTGGGCAGTCGCCCAAATCGATGAAATCAGCGATTTGGGTGTTTGAAGCACTAAAATCAAACACAGCTTTAGTTCTTAACTAGATAAAGGAATGTATTCTCTATCTAGCATGGGTTTATGACAATACTTGGCAAGTTTTGAGGCTGAACTCGGCAGTCAGTCCAGGCATTTTTAAAAGCAGCTTGCAGCCTAAGAGTGATTACATGACAAAGCCTCTACTTGACAAGCAACCCAGTCAACAAGACGGTGACGGCCAGTGCCCTTGCAAACTCTGGCAGGACATACGCGTAAATATAGCAAGATCGCCAAAGAAAATCCGGCTAAGTACCACTCGAGCTTAGCTCGCTAAAACGATGCAGAAAAAATTGAGATTTTAATCTTCAGCCATTTTGTGATAGTTCAAACGGGCCATTATTTGCTACGTACAATATCGTTTTCTAAAAAAAATACTGGGAACTGGGCACTTTTATAAGCAAGTTTGATAGGTGAATGCGAAAGGTTAAACCGCACGCAGAGAAACAGCTTTAACGTCTTCATCGATGTAAGACATGTATTGCGCAAAATTTTCTGTGAACATGTTAACCAATTTCTGAGCCTGTGTATCATAAGCTTTCTGATTATCCCATGTGGATCGTGGATCAAGAAGTTTATCGTCCACGCCTGTCACCGTAATTGGAATTTGAAAACCAAAGTTTGCGTCTTTACGAAATTCTGCTTCGGACAATTCCCCATCGAGGGCAGCAGTTAGAAGTGCTCGAGTGGCTTTGATCGGCATTCGTCTACCCTGCCCGTAAGCTCCTCCGGTCCAACCTGTGCTCACGAGCCAGCAGGTCGCCCCATGACGCGAGATTTTATCGCGTAGAAGGTTTCCATAAACTTCGGGTCGCCGCGGCATAAACGGGGCACCAAAGCATGTTGAAAACGTTGGTTCAGGTTCTTTTACACCTCGCTCTGTTCCGGCAACTTTTGACGTAAAGCCTGACAGAAAATGATACATAGCCTGAGCCGGCGATAACCGTGCGATTGGAGGCAATACCCCAAAAGCATCACAGGTCAACATGATGACATTCTTGGGGTGGCCTCCTAGGGAGGTTTCCGAAGCATTTGAAATGTACTTCATAGGGTAGGCACATCGCGTGTTTGCAGTCAGACTATCGTCATAAAAATCAAGTTGTTTGGTCTCATTATCAAAGACCATGTTCTCGATCACAGTCGCAAACTTTGAGGTCGTAGAAAAAATTTCTGGTTCAACGTCTGCATTCAGATTGATCGTCTTGGCATAGCAGCCTCCTTCAAAGTTGAACGCCCCTCGGTCAGACCAACCGTGCTCATCGTCGCCGATCAAAACACGATGAGGATCTGCCGAAAGGGTCGTTTTACCAGTGCCTGATAAGCCAAAAAATACGGCTGTATCAACTGGGTTACCTGCGGCATGATTTGCAGAGCAATGCATCGCCATGACTCCTTTTTCAGGCAGTAAGTAATTCATAAGTGTGAACACTGATTTTTTATTCTCACCAGCATATTCAGTTCCACAAATCAAAATAAGCTTTTTCTCAATATTCATGGTGATTACCGTTGAAGAACGACAGTCGTGCCGTTCTGGATCGGCTCGAAAGCTAGGACAGTTGATTACAGTGTATTCTGGTATGTAGTGATCTAGTTCACAACGCGCAGGATGTAGCAATAAATGACGCATAAACAGGCTATGCCATGCAAGCTCGGTTACTAGACGAATATTGACAGACAACTCTCGGTCTGAACCTGCATAAAGATCCTGTACAAAATAATCTTTGTCGCCCATATGTGCAATCACGTCCGCATAAAGCGTGTCGAACGCGTCTTGTGACATTTGGGCATTGTTTTCCCACCAGACAGTATCTTTCACGCCAGACGTAATCACAATATGTTTATCCTTAGGTGATCGCCCCGTAAATTTTCCAGTTGATACTAAAAAAGCCCCTCCAATTCCCAATTTGCCTTCACGGCGTTCCAGTGCAGCTCCGATAAGGTCAGGCTCCAAATAATTGTAGTAGATATTGCCTAGTCCAGTGATCTTATGATCCTCTAATCGGCTACTCGGGTTAACCCGTCCAAATATCATTTTTCTACTCCAATCATGCTTATATTTTTGCAAACTTGTTATAGTCTCAGACGCAGTATTTTCATAAAACCCTGTGATGAAAACAGCGATGAATTTTGGATTATACAGGATAGAGATAAATTAACAGAGACTATCCCTAACGTTAGCGCAATCAAATGGCTCAAAGCAAAAAAATATGGCTTAAGGGGCAATAAGCGATATATCATTTATAAATCAATGGATGTATCGTTTATAAACAATGTAGTGCGAAATTATTATTTTCGTCGATTCGGTATTTATATTGATTAAACCAATAAAAAAGTTGCACAGTATCCAGAATAATGTGTTGACAAGGACGCATGATATGTCGGGAAATTCTCATTCAGATGCCTACAGATCAAAGACAACTGGTGCAAGAGTTGTCGCCAGCACGCCAGTTTAGAGCACTGCTTGACACAAGACTTTAATAAAAAAACAGTTCATGCCAGCTGTGTCCTTATACAAACTGTTGGAGTGCTGATTATAGGAGCTTCTGGATCAGGAAAATCTGCCCTTGCGCTTCGTTTAATTGGCTTGGGCGGTAAATTGGTTGCAGATGATCGAACAATTCTAACCTACCATAAGAACCAGATAATAGCTACTTGCCCCGCGACAATTAAAGGTAAAATCGAAGCCAGGGGTGTTGGCATCATAAATCTAAGTCCCGAAAAATGCGCTCAGGTTTCTCTAATCGTAGACATGGAGTCGACTACGAAAGATCGAATGCCTCAAAACGAGACATATAACCTATTTGGCATTGATATTCCCCTCATTCGATTTACTCCACTAGACGCTTTTGCAGAAGCGGTTTACTGTTCTATTGTTGGCAGTTTAGAGCGCGAGTAATAACGGTGATTAATGATCGTTTCATGTGAAATGAAAGTTGTTTTGGTAACCGGGCCATCAGGCGCAGGCAGATCGACAGCAATCAACGCATTAGAGGACCTAGGCTATGAACCTATCGATAACCTGCCTATCTCTTTGTTAAGCAGCGTCGCCGACTCCGATGTAATGCAAAAGCCACTAGCGATTGGGATCGACATTCGAAATCGTGATTTTTCCACCCTTGGTGTTGTGGATATATTAGAGGAGCTATCGCGCCGTGAAGGTTTGCACACAGAGTTATTATTTTTAACATGTGATCCTAAAGTTCTTCTACTTAGATATTCAGAAACGCGGCGGAGACATCCTCTTGCTCCAGCAGAGACCCCCGCTGTAGGCATTGTACGCGAATTTGATTTACTTAGTCCGATTAAATCGAGAGCAGATCTCCTGATTGATACATCAGACATGTCACCCCATGACCTACGCAGCGACATCACTAAATGGTTTTCGACCAGAAAATCACAGAAACTAGCAGTGTCAGTGGAATCATTTTCTTATAAGCGAGGGCTGCCACGCAGCGTCGATACGTTATTTGATTGTCGATTTCTTCGTAATCCATATTGGGAAAAAAAGCTGCGCTATCATAGTGGACAATCGGATGCAGTGAAACGATATATTCAAAGTGACGAGAGGTTCAAGTTTTTCTTTGCAAAAACTTTAGACTTGATAAATTATCTGCTACCGGCATATGTCGAAGAAGGTAAAAACCATTTTTCTATCGGGTTTGGTTGTACAGGTGGACAGCATAGGTCAGTTGCAATGGTGGAGTTTTTAAGCGAAGCTCTTGTAAATGCAGGTTGGCAAGTGTCAGTTAGACACAGAGAGTTGGAACGTAATAGAGTTGGATCACATGGTCCGATCAAATATATCTGAGGGAATAAAAGCGTGATTGGCATCGTTATCGTCGCGCACGGCGGTTTGTCGAGAGAATACTTAGCGGCTGTAGAACACGTGGTGGGGAAACAAGAAGGTATTGCGACTGTAGCAATTGAACCTATGCATGTTCGTCAGATAAAAGAGACTGAAATATGCGATGCAGCCGAACAAGTGGATACAGGCGATGGAGTAGTAATCGTAACGGATATGTTTGGAGGTACGCCCTCAAACTTATCGATGCTAGCCTGTAAGCCCGAAAACCGTAAAATTGTTTACGGTGCAAATTTACCGATGCTGATAAAATTAGCCAAGAGCAGATACATGCCGATGCAGATTGCAATTGACACAGCTTTAACGGCAGGGCGAAAATATATTGATTACCACGATGGTTCGAAATAAATGGTCGATCAAATAAATCGCTCGTTCAAAATTGTAAACCAAAAAGGTCTTCACGCTCGGGCCTCAGCCAAGTTTGTTGAAACCGTCGAACTATATGACGCCTCAGCAGAAATATCGAAAGATGGCTTAAAAACCTGTGGAAATAGTATCATGGGTCTTTTGATGTTGGCAGCATCGCAAGGAACAAGTATCGATGTAAAGACTCATGGAGTTCAATCGCTTGAACTTGCCGATGCACTCGAAACGCTGATTAGCAACCGGTTTGGTGAAGATCTTTAAAACCTTAAAGGACGTGCCCGCGTATGGATGGTACTCAAGATCATAAAACTTCGGCTCCGGTCGACCCAGAAATATCTGTACCTCTTAGTGTGGAGCCATATGACAAAAGCCGGCTTTCCTATGCAAATACATTCGGAAATCCATTCCAACGCATTACAATCAAAACCATCGAGCTATTGACGGCACGTATGCGCCTCTTACGTAAAATCCGTCGTTTCGAAGCAAATGGTGTCCCTAGTGGCCAAGCATTTTGGAAGCAAGCGTTAGATATCATGGGCATAAAACTCATGACACCACCAGAACAAATTTCTCGTATTCCACCTAAAGGGCCTCTTATAATCACAGCAAACCACCCCCATGGTCTCATTGATGGGATGATTTTGGGAGAGATGATCGGCAGTGTCAGAACAGATTACAAGATCCTAACGCGGTCTTTGCTGACCGGTATTGCGGAGATTGACGAATTTATGATACCCGTGCCCTTTCCACATGAAGAAAACGCATTGGAAAAAAGCCTGTGGATGCGCCAACAAGCTATGAACCATTTAAAAAAAGGTAGTGTTGTCGTCATTTTTCCATCAGGGTCAGTTGCTTCTTCAGAAACGATGTTTGGACCAGTTATCGAAAAGGAATGGAATCCATTTACTGCCAAAATGATTCAAAGGTCTGACGCACAAGTATTGCCAATTTTCTTTCCTGGCGCAAATTCCAGATGGTACCAGATCGCCAATCAACTCTCAGCAACCGTTCGACAAGGTATGTTACTTTATGAAATTGCGCATTCAATGAATAAACCTCAAGCGCCTATTGTGGGAAATCTGATCAATCGGGAAACAATCTCTCAGTGGTCGGATAACCCAAGAGGTTTTATGGCTTGGATCAGGTCTGAGACATTGGCCCTTGGAACGCGCCCTATCGCGTAGGCAACGGAACCTCACCACGATAATCATAAAACCCACGTTGTGTTTTTTGACCCAACCATCCTGCTTCGACATATTTGGTCAGCAGGGGACAGGGCCTATACTTTGTATCGGCTAAACCATCATGCAAAACATTCATAATGGCCAAACAAGTATCCAGACCGATGAAATCCGCCAGTTCTAAAGGGCCCATCGGATGGTTTGCGCCAAGTTTCATAGACTGATCTATAGCCTCAACAGATCCCACTCCTTCATATAGTGTATACACTGCTTCGTTGATCATCGGCATCAGAATTCTATTGACAATAAAGGCAGGAAAATCTTCTGCGCTAGCTGCCGTTTTACCAAGGCTCTCTACAACTTCAAAACAAATATCATAGGTTTCCTGGTCTGTTGCAATTCCTCGAATTAGTTCTACTAATTGCATAACCGGAACTGGATTCATAAAGTGGAAGCCCAAGAATTTTTCGGGCCGGTCCGTGCGACTTGCAAGGCGGGTAATCGAAATAGAAGACGTATTAGATGTTAAAATCGTATGGTTCTGAATATGCGGCAGAAGAGAGTCAAAAATCTTTTGTTTCGTACGCTCATCTTCAGTCGCTGCCTCAATTATAAGATCTGAATGACCAAGCGAGACTATCTCGTTCGTTATTTGAATTCTCCTGAGGGCAAATTCTTTTTCATCTCTACTAATTTTCCCGCTCTTAACCTGTCGGTCCATATTTTTTGCTATGCGGCTAGGCAACGCATCAAGCGCCCCTTGATCAATATCATGGATTTGAACTTGATACCCGGCTATAGCCATCACGTGAGCAATACCATTTCCCATTTGGCCCGCACCGATTACACCAACTGTTGACACTTTCATGTGTAAATATCCCAAATTGTTTGGCATACACTATCCACCTCGCTAGGTTTGGTGCAAGGGCAGGCCGCGAAAAGTTGAAACTAGTTTTACTTCTACAAAATTAAAAACGAAGCCATTCTAACTTTTGATTAGCATAATAAGGCGCAAGATATAGCGTCAGTGAGATTAAACCAACATTCATCAGAATTTACTTTGTGGCATCACAAAACGATAGGTCAGTACTTCTGACGGCCGCAAGCCATGCAAGTGTTCAGTATTTTGTGTGTATAGACCGAGCTATGCCGATTGAACAAAATATATCCACGGCTTCTAGAAAGATTGACGAAACCGTATTGATAAAACCGTGAGGGTTTTTGAAATACCTCAGGCATTTTCAGACACCTTTTTGAACTACAAAGATTAATAGCATTATACATTATCACCTGATCGCTTTTAACTACAAAAAAGTGGCGCCACCTTTACCGAACGTACTAGATCAGGGGTGTATCGGGAAATTGGCCAAGAGCTAATAACGCGCACGTTGGCCTACCAATCTATCCCGTTATAGAAGTTTTGAAAATAATAGAACCAGTATGGAGGATTGGAACCCCGCCCCTTTGATTCGTGATCAAGTACCCTATCCCGCTGAGCCACCGGTGAAATCCATGTAAGCTTCGATACTTACATTAATCCCTAAGAATTTATTCACGTTCTTAACCCTACCTGTCAATGCACGATCTACCCTCAATGAGGACCAAGTGTGTGACATAAATGTGTTGCTTTATGGTTAAACATTAAGGAACATTTATAAGTTAATCGGAAGGTATGCGCACCGAAGCATAACTTCCCAAAGCCATGGACAAGGATAAAATTTTTTAGGTAAAAGCCTTATCGAAGTTTCTGAGTAAGTTCAGGAACAGCATCAAAAAGATCCGCCACAAGACCAAAATCCGCCACTTGGAATATTGGTGCTTCTTCGTCTTTATTAATTGCGACGATAACCTTGCTGTCTTTCATCCCAGCCAAGTGCTGAATAGCACCTGATATACCAACCGCTACATATAGATCAGGTGCTACCACTTTACCGGTTTGCCCAACTTGCCAGTCGTTTGGCGCATAGCCGCTATCAACTGCAGCCCGCGATGCCCCCACTGCTGCATTCAAGGTATCGGCAAGTTTTTCGATAACAGCGAAATCTTCTTCGCTGCCAACACCACGCCCTCCTGACACAACAACACCAGCCGATGTCAGCTCAGGTCGATCACTTGCCGCAACTTTATCCTCTACCCAAGATGACAGCCCGGGATCGCCCACAGCTCCGATAGCTTCAACAGACGCTGATCCGCTCTCTCCAGCTGCGTCAAAGTTGGCAGTACGCACGGTAACAACTTTTTTTGCATCCGATGACTGGACAGTCTGTATGGCGTTTCCAGCATAAATTGGGCGTTCAAAAGTGTTTCGGTCAATTACTGCAGTAATATCTGATATGACCATTGCGTCCAGAAGGGCCGCTACGCGTGGTAAAATATTCTTCGCCGAATTCGTTGCCGGTGCTAAAATATGCTCATAACCATCTGCGATCGAAATTATTAGTTCAGCGATTGGTTCTGCAATGCCATTCCCGTACGCTGGGTCATCTGCACATAGGACTGTTGAAACACCATCAATTTTTGCCGCCGCTTTTGCTGCGCCAGAACATCCAGATGATGCACAAAGAACGATCACCTCGCCAATAGATTTGGCCGCTGTGACTGCTTTAGCTGTTGCATCAACGGCGAGGTCTGCACCATTCAATTCCGCTAAAAGAAGAACTGCCATTAAACTGCTCCTACTTCTTTAAGTTTTGCTACAAGCTCGTCGACAGAGCCTACTTTAATGCCTGCTGCCCTGGAGCCAGGCTCTTCAGTTTTTATCACTGTCAACCGTGGGCTAGGGTCTATGCCGTAATCCGCGGCAGTTTTACGATCTATTGGTTTTTTCTTTGCTTTCATGATGTTTGGTAAGGACGCATAACGTGGCTCATTCAAACGCAAGTCGACTGTGACAATCGCGGGCATACTTACTTTTATCGTCTGCAGTCCACCATCCACCTCTCTGGTCACTAAGGCGTGGCCACCTTCTAAGTTCAGTTCAGATGCGAATGTAGCTTGCGACCAACCCAAAAGACCTGACAACATCTGGCCGGTTGCATTCATATCATTATCAATTGCCTGTTTTCCGCAAAGCACCAGCCCCGGTTGTTCTTCATCTACAACAGCCTTTAAAATCTTTGCAACTGTCAAAGGTTCAATATCCGTTTGGACGTCGTCCGCAGCAACAATCAAAATGGCGCGGTCCGCCCCCATAGCTAATGCAGTACGAAGTGTTTCCTGAGCCTTTTCAACTCCAATGGAAACCGCAACAATCTCATCCACTTTCCCTGCTTCTTTCAGTCGAATGGCCTCTTCAACGGCGATCTCGTCGAATGGATTCATAGACATTTTTACATTGGCCAGGTCGACCCCGGTGCCATCCGATTTCACTCGGACCTTCACATTATAATCGATCACACGCTTGACCGGCACAAGAATCTTCATTTGCGATATTCTCCTTTGTAGCTGCACGAAGCACGCGCAGTTAAATAGACTTATACTCTGTGATAAAGGTTTGTTTTCGACTACAACAGAGTAAAATCGTCACACGAGGGTCTAAGGACGTCGCGTTGCACCAAAAAAGTAATCTTTATCACCGATTTGCCCCAGGAATCCATAAAACGTCATTTTTCCCATTGTTATTGACAGTTCTGGCGGCAACGAAAAACCAGTCACTTAAGCGATTAAGGTATTTGACCACATCCGCATTAATCTGCTCAACCGATGTGAGTTCTACGCAGAGCCTTTCAGCTCTTCGGGCCACAGTCCGACAAATGTGCAAATGTGCCGATAGTGCAGAACCTCCAGGCAGAATGAAGCTTCTCAGGGATTGAAGGTTTTCATTCATCTTGTCAATTTCACTCTCAAGCCGTGCTACCTGAGAGTCAATGATGCGCAAGGGAGTATATTCGGCATCAGCGTCCAGCTCCATGTTAGGCCGGCATAAATCAGCGCCAAGGTCAAAAAGATCGTTTTGGATAAGAGATAAGAGGTGGTCCAAATCACCCTGTGAATATAGCCGTGCAACCCCAACGGAAGAGTTTAATTCATCAGTTGTGCCATAGGCACTTACTCGCAAAGAATACTTTGCGACCCGAGCCCCATTCCCAAGAGCAGTTTCGCCCGAATCTCCAGTTTTAGTGTAAATTTTATTTAGGACGACCATGTCATTCTCCACCACGAGTTATAAACACAAATAAAAGTATTATTAGTACTGCAACAAATTGCGCCATAATACGCATTCGCATCAATTTGTTCGCATATTTACGATTGAATTCGCCACCTTTACCAAATCCACCGATACCGATCATTAAAATAATCGCAACTGCGGCCATTGCCACAACAACCAAACCGAAAAGTGGATCTCTGGCCATCACATTCCTCTTGTTTAGATACTGACGATAGATAGTAGTTGTGTTAGCAAAGTCGAACCTCAAATCAGTGATAGAGGCGAAATGACGCTTTATCCCCTACTGATCACCCAGTCCAGAGCACGCGTCGGTAATATTCGCTTTAAAAAATTCATAAAATAGGTTGGTGCAGTAACATAATAACAGGGGCTTGGGTTTTTAGTTTCCAATGACTTTATAAGCTTCTTAGTAACTGCAGATGGCGGAAGCTCAAAGCGATCTTTTCCCTGATCCTCATACAATCGCTTTAAATAGATTTTCTCATATTCCTCAGCACGGTGCGATGTTTTCCAATCAATCCATTTTTCAAAATGAGAAATAGCATTTTCACGAATTTTTGTCGTAACTGGTCCCGGCTGAATAAGAATAACATGGATCGGTGTATCCCGCATTTCTATCCTTAAAGTGTGGGTCAACCCCTCCAACGCGAATTTGCTAGCATTGTAAGCCCCTCGCCAAGGCAATACGACCATACCCAAAATCGACGAACAGTTTATAATCCGTCCATGCCCTTGCTTGCGCATAATGGGAATGACTTTTTGAATAAGATCGTGATAACCAAAAAAATTAGTCTCAAAAACTGAGCGCAACGCCCCGCGCGGTAAGTCTTCAACCGCACCAGGACAGGCAAAAGCTCCGTTATTAAAGAGAGCATCAAGCCGCCCATCAGTAGCGCGCAATACATTAGAAAAAGCCGTTTCAATACTGGCCTCAACTGCATAATCGAGCGGAAAAGACTCGAAACCCTGCCCGATCAACGCGTCAACATCCTTTTGTTGTCGGCATGTGGCAAAGACCCGCCAGCCGCAATCTCGTAGACCGCGGGCGGCATCATAACCGATCCCAGACGAACACCCGGTAATAAGAATCGTTTTTTGGTTCATCTTTGCATAGCCCCAAGTAATAGAGTGATCTTGGCATGTAGATCAAACAAGTACAATCTATTGATCTTACTGGTTTGCGCAGTTTTGATGCGCCAGGTGGCTTTACCTACTGCATAACACAGAGTATCACAGCAGCCATGAATGATTTGATTGATGACACTAATATTAGCAAAATCTTTACCGAACCTCTAAGACGTGCCATAGGCGAAAGATATCTGACTTATGCACTTTCAACTATAATGCATCGTGCACTTCCGGACGCGCGTGACGGCTTAAAACCAGTGCATCGTCGTATTCTTTACGCCATGCTTGAGCTCCGCTTAAATGCAGGCGGTGGCTTTCGAAAGTCAGCTAAGATAAGCGGCGATGTCATGGGCAATTATCACCCACATGGCGAGGCGGCAATTTATGACGCAATGGCACGTTTAGCGCAAGACTTTAATGTCCGCTATCCACTGGTCGATGGACAAGGTAATTTTGGGAATATTGACGGAGATAACCCGGCGGCAAGCCGATATACCGAAGCGCGCATGACTGTTGTTGCCGAGGCACTTTTAGAAGGCCTGACTGAGGATGCTGTTGATTACCGAGAGAACTATGATGGCACTTTGTCAGAGCCCATCGTTTTGCCAGCCGGATTTCCCAACCTTCTTGCCAACGGCTCCAGTGGCATCGCGGTGGGCATGGCCACAAACATCCCACCACACAATATTGTTGAACTCTGCGACGCCTGCTTACATCTGATTAAAGCGCCTGAGGCACGCGACGAGACGCTCCTAAATTATATTCCAGGACCAGATTTCCCCACTGGCGGAACGATTGTTGAGAGTACACAAGCTATTGCCGAGGCCTACCGCACGGGTCGCGGATCTATTCGATTAAGATCAAATTGGGAAGTCGAAGATCTAGGCCGTGGCAAATGGCAGATTGTGGTAACTGAAATTCCTTATCAAGTTCAAAAATCTAAATTGATCGAGAAAATCGCGGAAATTATTCAAACCAAGAAAATTCCAATTCTTGGCGATATCCGTGACGAGAGTGCCGATGATATTAGGCTAATTCTAGAACCTAAATCAAAAAATGTCGATCCGGAAGTTCTTATGAGTATGGTGTTTCGCAACTCGGATCTCGAAGTCCGGTTTTCTTTGAATATGAACGTATTGATTGATGGTTTAACGCCAAAGGTTTGCAGCCTTAAAGAAGTACTTCGCGCATTTCTAGATCACAGACGCGAGGTTCTATTACGCCGAAGCCAGTATCGGATCGACAAAATTGATCACCGTCTCGAAGTGCTTAGCGGTCTGCTCATTGCGTTTTTGAACCTAGATCGCCTAATTGACATAATTCGCTATGATGAAGAGCCAAAGGTTGCAATTTTGGCAGAGGACTGGTCTAAAATATATCCCCGCGCGATGTCCGTAGATGACTATATAGAACCAGATAAATTTAGACCTAGCGAACTGAGCGAAATTCAAGTCGAAGCTATTCTGAATATGCGTTTGCGCTCCTTGCGGAGACTGGAAGAAATGCAATTGATACGTGAGCGGGATACGCTAATGTCCGAGCGCGTGGGTTTGCAGGATATTCTAGACCATGCAGACATGCAGTGGAATAAACTCTCCGAGGAGATTCGAGAGATTAAGAAGAAGTTTGGGAACCACTACGAAGGCGGCGCGCGCAGAACCCAGTTTGCCGTGGCAGTTAATATTGAAGAAGTTCCCCTAGAAGCAATGATCGACCGAGAGCCTGTCACACTCGTCTGCTCTAAAATGGGGTGGATACGGGCAATGACTGGACATATCGACCTTGGGCGTGAGCTGAAGTTTAAAGATGGTGATGGAGCGAAGTTCTTATTTCATGCCGAGACCACAGATAGGCTTTTGGTCTTTGCAACCAACGGACGCTTTTATACTTTATCGGCCTCCAACCTACCAAGCGGACGCGGCATGGGAGAACCACTGCGCCTTATGGTTGACCTACCAAATGACGCAGATATTATCGATATATTCATTCATAAACAGGATGGAAAATTATTGGTAGCGTCTAGTGCTGGTGACGGCTTTATCGTGGCTGAGCGGGACGTACTTGCCCAGACAAAGGCTGGAAAACAGATTCTAAACGTACGCGGCGACGTTAAAGCAAGGACTTGCAAGCCAGTTTCAGGGGATCATATCGCCGTTGTTGGCGAAAACCGCAAAGTGTTGATCTTCCCGATCGAAGAACTTCCTGAACTTGGCCGTGGAAAGGGTGTCAGATTGCAAAAGTACAAAGATGGCGGTCTCAACGATGTGACCACCTTTGACTTGGCTGCAGGTCTAAGTTGGCTTGATCCTGCGGGGAGAACACGAACAGAGGCTGATCTAGCCGAGTGGATTGCTAGGCGCGCCTCTGCCGGACGCATGGCACCGCGTGGCTTCCCAAGGAATAATAAGTTCACCTAATCAAAGCCAAATCTGAAATTTTGTCAAAATTTATGATGGCTTTTCTTCAAGCGATTACCAAAATTTTTATAAATTTATACATAATACTAGAGCTTGCATAAGTGCAGTCAGGAATTTTCCTAACCGCGGCCCTTCCATGGAACAAGAATACGCTCTGCCCAGCGCATCAGCATGTCTATTCCGAACCCAATAATTCCAATTAAAATAATCCCTAAGATTACAACATCCGTTTGTTGGAATTTCGACGCTACCATGATCATCATACCAGCACCTTTTTCAGCCGCGACAAGCTCTGCGGCGACGACAGTACCCCAGCAAACTCCCATAGCGACGCGTGCTCCAGTGAATATCTCTGGCAGACTGTTGGGCACGATCACGTAGCGCATGATCTGCCACCTACTGGCACCCAAAGAATAAGCAGCGTGTACTTTTGAAATTCGGATTCCGGATACACCTGCTCGAGACGCAATCGCCATAATCCATAGAGCTGCAAGAAACAGCAAAATTGTTTTACCTACTTCGCCAATTCCTGCCCAGATTATTACAAGAGGGATCAGCGCAAGGGGTGGGACTGGACGCATGAATTCTACAATCGGGTCAAACCAACCCCGAAACCAGTCAGATAGTCCCATGGCATAGCCTAAAGGAATACCGACAAGCGCCCCTAAGAAAAAACCGATGACAACGCGAAAAAGTGAAAAACCCAAGTGCTCCGCAAGAGAATAATTTTTAAAGCCCGCAGTTGAAATTTCTTTTAACCTTTTCCAAACATTTTCAGGAGCAGGAAGCCAGATTGGTTCCATCTGAATGCCCTTATTCGGCTTGATGTTCAAAGTACCTTTCTGAGTAAGTGCTATTTTGAGGTTTCCCACATCAACATCTGTTCCAAAAACAATCGGTTGACCGTTAATTGCAACTATTCTTGCTCCGTCCTTACGAGCTTCAATATCATTTTCATCCCACTTCAAGAGCTTGGTACGATAGGCTTTAACCGCAAGCACGTCATTTTTGGCAAACCCCGAACCGAGTTCTATATCCGGAAGAGCAACCTCTACCCCTGTACCATGTACAATCACCTGCACTTCAGCATCATCGCGTTCTCCAGCCTGATTTTCCACGGTATAATAAAAACTGGCATCTCCCACAAAAGCGCCAGGCATATGAAGGAATGACGGGAGGGTAGTGCTGCCAGTAAATGATCCCCAAATCAAAAAAATCATAAGAATAGAGACAATAGAAGCAGACATATTAGATGTTACAGCACTTTCGTCACCAAATGTCACAATTTTTAACGATCCAAAATCACTTTTAGGCGTCAGGCTGGTCTTCGCTAATCGCCAGAGGAATAGAGTTGCCAGAATAAACCCTACATAGCCTGCGACATACGGCATAGCCAAAATGACAGTAGCGAGAATTGTGACCAACTCTTCAAAGAGACTAGATACAAGACCCATTAAACTGCCACCTCTGTTCTGCCCATGATTTCTTCTTCCATATTCCAGATCATTTCCAAAATTTCTTCGCGCTTATCTCCATAATCATCGTGTTTTTTAATTTCCCTCAAATCTGCATCCACACCTAAATCTGCAAAGGGAAGATGGTATTCTTTGTGGATCCTGCCCGGACGGGGCGCCATGACTAATAGCCGTTCTCCGAGCAATAGCGCCTCCTCTACCGAATGCGTGATCAAGACAATCGTTTTTCCTGTCTCTTTCCACAACTTAAGGACCAAAGATTGCATTTTTTCACGTGTCAGAGCATCTAATGCTCCCAACGGTTCGTCCATTAAAATCACGTCGGGGTCATTGGCAAGACAGCGAGCCAAGGCCACACGCTGCTGCATACCTCCTGACAGTTCATAAATAGCTTTTTCTTTGAAATCTTGAAGTCCGACAATATCTAGTAGTTGGTCAACTCTTTTGCGTGCCTGCGCAGTGTCCACGCCTTTCATTCTTGGCCCAAAGCCTACATTTTCTCGAACGTTCATCCATTCAAAAAGAGCACCCTGTTGAAAGACCATACCCCGCTCAGCACTTGGCCCTGTGACTTTGTTCCCGTGCAAGAGTATCTCGCCATTGGTCGGCGCAAGAAATCCGGCAATAATATTGAGCAACGTAGTTTTTCCACATCCAGATGGCCCCAACACAGACAAAAGCTCACCAGCTTTTAAGTCCAAAGTGACATCTTTTAGAGCCTGCACACTGCCACCATTTGGTAAGTCAAAGCGCATGGAAATATTTTGAATGGACAGTCCAGACATGGCCGCCTTTCGCTTTCTAATTTTTGCTGAATTTAGATCTACATCTCAAATCGTTTGCAGGCCAGTAACCCGGCCCGCAAACTTCTTTACATTCCGTTAGCAGTGGCCAATGGACCTGTATTTACGTTACCAGCATAACTGCCCAAAGCTGAGTCAATGCTGTCGGCAGCAACAAATACGTCAGCAACGCCCTTCATGAATTCCTGAGCACCGCCGCCCAGCCAAGTTGCAGACAATTGATCATCTACAGTTGGAAAGACAAATGTCGACATCGTTTCGGCTGTAGCCGTTTCATCCATACCAGCGTCTTTGGCAATCGCAGGCAACATTTTAGCATGATTAGACGAATCTGCCCACATTGCATTTGCGTCTGCTGTAATTTTTAGGAACTTGGCAACCAACTCACTGTTTTCTGCGACCCAGCCAGCAGGACCAGAAGTGACATCAAACACCAAAATACCCAAATCTGTTTTCTCAGCACCCGTAAGGAGAATATTTCCATGTTCTTTTGCACGGCGCAAAGAGCCACCCCATCCACAGAACATATCGACAGCGCCTTGCGCAATTGCAGCCGCACCGTCCGGTGGGTCCATGTCAACAACTTCCATACTGCCAACGTCAACACCAAAATGGCTCATTTGCTTGAGAAAACCGTAATGCGCTGCTGTTCCTAGAGGCACTGCTACTTTTTTGCCCGCAAGTTCCGCTGCACTATTTTTATCGATCTCCAAATCACTTTTAACTACGCAGTTATCGTTGTCAGCATAGCTTACAGCAACGTCAAGAATTTGAAGGTCCTGACCGGCAGATGCCGCAACAACGAAAGGTGGTACGCCTTGGCTAACAGAAAGATGTACATCACCCGATGCCATAGCAGCAGACATTTTCACACCAGACTCAAAGCTAACCCAGTTTACTTTCACGCCCAGTTCTTCATCATATGTACCCATTTGCTTGGCATACTCAAATGGCATCGGCCACTCGAGGAAATAAGCGACCGTTATTTCGCCATGCCCACCTGCAGCGGCGACTTGTACGCTTAACGCAACACTTGCCGCACCAATGGCACCTAATAGTTTGGACTTGATTGTCATAAATATCTCCCGATTTAATTTATTTTCTGAGGCCCATAGGCTACATTGTGCAGATACTTTAAACAAGGCCTCGCCGCGGAACATTCCCAACCGAATTTATTCCTCAGATCAAGGTTTTTATTTTTGGGCCAACATGGCTCAATACTAAGCTCATTATTTCAATTCGCTGTACTATAAATTTTATTATTATAATTCATGATTTTAGCCTAAGAATCTGTAAATTTACACTGAACGCACATGTGTTTGGACTTAAGCAGATAAGAGAACTGGCCCTATAAATTTATAAAAAATTTGGATGAAATAGAATAATGATTATTGTGGCCACAATTGCGCACAACAACTTTAAGCAAAGGAAACTAAATGGACGGCGGTATTCGCGAAAATGACATATCCAGAATTGTCGACCTAGATCGGGCGCATATCTGGCATCATCTTATTCAGCATAAGCCTTTTGAAACTAGCGAACCCAGAATTATCGTCGAAGGTAAGGGTATGAAGGTTTGGGATCAGAACGGAAAAGAACATATCGATGGCGTCTCTGGGGGTGTCTGGACGGTCAATGTTGGCTACGGGCGCGAGAGCATTGCAAACGCAGTGCGCGATCAACTGGTTAAGCTTAACTTTTTCGCAGGTGCAGCGGGATCGATACCTGGCGCTATTTTTGCAGAAAAACTTATCGACAAAATGCCCGGAATGAGCAGAGTATACTATTGCAACTCTGGTTCTGAGGCTAACGAAAAAGCTTTTAAAATGGTGCGCCAGATCGCCCATAAGCGTTTTGGTGGCATTAAGCATAAAATTCTCTATCGCGAACGTGATTATCATGGCACGACCATTGGCACACTTTCAGCGGGTGGACAAGATGAGCGAAATGCTCAGTACGGTCCTTTTGCATCTGGTTTTGTGCGTGTTCCTCATTGCCTTGAGTATCGCGCGCAGTGGGATCTAAGCGGAGAGGCCTACGGAAAACGTGCCGCGGATGCAATCGAGGAAGTTATTATTGCCGAAGGGCCCGATACAGTTGGCTCACTTTGTCTTGAACCCGTGACTGCCGGAGGAGGAGTAATTACGCCACCACTGGGCTATTGGGAACGCGTTCAAGAGATCTGTAAGAAGTACGATGTTCTCCTTCATATAGATGAAGTAGTTTGCGGCCTCGGTCGGACCGGAACGTGGTTTGGATATCAAAACTACGATGTAAAACCGGATATGGTTACAATGGCAAAAGGTGTGGCTTCAGGCTATGCCGCCATCGCCTGTCTTGTAACCACCGAAGATGTTTTTGACATGTTCAAAGATGATGCAAGCGATCCGATGAATTACTTTCGTGATATATCAACTTTTGGCGGATGCACGTCAGGCCCAGCGGCAGCAATTGAAAATATGCGAATTATTGAAGAGGAAGACCTACTTCAAAATACATTGGATATGGGTGAACGCATGACTAACAATCTGAATGCATTATCAGAAAAGCATGCCGTGATTGGAGAAGTTAGGGGAGCGGGTTTATTCTGTGGCGCAGAACTTGTACAGGACAGAACAACAAAGGATCCCGCAGAGGAAAAATTGGTGCAAGCAGTTGTTGCTGACTGTATGATGCAAGGCGTTGTGATTGGCGCGACAAATAGATCGTTACCAGGACTAAACAACACCCTCTGTTTTAGCCCTGCCCTTATTGCAAAAGCCGATGACATTGATCACATCACCAATGCCGTTGATCAGGCACTTGGCCGAATATTCTCTTAGGCTAAACAAGGCGGGCGAAATATAAATCCAATTAGTTGAATTGGCCCGCCCGCTTTTACCATCTGAAAAATAGATGATATCCAAAACTACATTAAAAGTGCATTGCTACGTCGATTTGAAAAATTGAACTGCAGAAAAATTATTCGTTTTTGAAAGGTATTTGACTTTTTAATTTTCATTGGAAATTATCTAATATTTTTCTCTTATTGCATGGTAAAAGCTTTTCAGTATTTCGATTTTTTCCTGGCGTTTCACATAAGCTTTTAAAGTTTTGGCCAAAAACCTGAAGCATCAAACTCACCAGTGGCGCATGTTCCACCACTGTTCATTAAGATAATGTCAGGCTACACATGCACAACCATAGAGTGATTCTTAATGGTCCAAATAGCAACTCAAAAAATATTCCTATTTAATTTTTATGTGCGTAGTTAGGGAACTAAAAGTATAATGCCAGTTTACTCTATAAGTATAGCCAGTATAGACAGTGAAACATGGCTATACCTGTTGAATCATTCTTTTTAGATCCGGACATACAAGGCACGCTCCAGTCTAGGATCCAGCAGATCATTGCTGCCGGTATTTTATCTGGCCGATTTGTTAAGGGAGAAAAACTGCCCTCTTCTCGTAAACTTGCCGACCATCTCGGTATTAGCCGAATCACAGTCACACTCGCCTACACAGAATTGATATCAAACGACTATCTTAATTCCAAGGGTAGGTCAGGTTATTACGTTTCCCAAAATGCGCCTGAACCTCTGGATATTAAAGAAAACAAACAGGGCGAAGATCGCATAGATTGGTCTAAAGCTATTGGACAGCGGTTTTCCGAAAACATACAAATGGAGAAGCCAATTGATTGGGCAAGTTATAAATATTGTTTCATTTATGGGCAAACAGATCCAACGCTTTTTGATCATGCCAACTGGCGTCTTTGCGCATTGCAAGCTTTGGGTACAAAGGATTTCACGACTCTAACAGCCGATTATTTTGATCAGGACGATCCGCAACTGATTGAATTTATCGCACGCAATACACTGCCAAGACGTGGAATAGTAGCTGGTGCAGACGAAATTCTTGTCACTCTTGGTGCTCAGAATGCACTTTGGCTCGCCACTCAAGTTCTTTTGACTCAAAGGCGGACAGCCGTGATCGAGAACCCGTCGTACCCAGCTTTGCGCGATATTTTGGGTCAGTCACGGTGTCAGATTATGACTATTGACGTAGACGATCTAGGATTGCAGCCCGATTTCATAACCGACCAAGCCAATGTCATTTTCACTACCCCCAGTCATCAATGCCCAACAGCATCAACTTTACCCATGGACAGAAGACGAGCGCTCTTACAAAAAGCCCAAGAAATCGACGCATTGATAGTAGAGGACGATTACGAGTTCGAAATGTCCTTTCTTGCAACCCCCTCGCCTGCACTCAAATCGCTCGACCGGGATGGACGAGTGATTTATGTGGGCTCGTTCTCAAAATCGCTGTTTCCCGGTCTGCGTTTGGGATATTTGGTAGGCTCCGCGCCTTTCATAAAAGAAGCGCGTGCATTGCGGGCCAGTGTTCTGCGCCATCCACCCGGACATCTTCAGCGCACTGCGGCATATTTTTTGGGCTTGGGTCATTATGATGCCCTGGTTGGACGTCTCGGTCGTACATACCAAAAACGCCGTCAAATTATGGAGGCCGCAATAGTCAATTCAGGGCTGCAAATTGCTGGAAAAGGATCCCACGGAGGGTCGTCTTTCTGGATGCGTGCGCC
Organism: uncultured Alphaproteobacteria bacterium; assembly: GCA_913031285.1. Classification (GTDB taxonomy): domain Bacteria; phylum Pseudomonadota; class Alphaproteobacteria; order Rhodobacterales; family Rhodobacteraceae; genus LFER01. The sequence continues at coordinate 20,133 of CAJWEI010000026.1, forward strand.
GTCTGGTACAGACACGCAAAAACTCGCTATGCGCCTAAAAAGTAAAAGCACCTTCATAGAACACGGCAAGCCTTTCTTCTTTGGTAGTGAACGTCCTTCAGAATATTATAGGTTAGCCTATTCTTCCATACCGGCAAATAAGATTGAGCAAGGAATCGAAATAATCGCGCAAGCGTTGGATTAAAAGCCTCGTTTCCTGACGGCAATATCGTTACTCTGGCTATATTATGTCTAAAAATCTGGCCCTATAACAGTTAACTTTTAATGCGTATTAGTAAATCCAAGCTGTCGACCGTTCTGGCGACACACAGCCTACCCTCAGGAGAACCGAAGCAATGAAAATGACCACCGAAGAGGCCTTTGTTAAAACCCTTCAAATGCATGGAATCGAACATGCTTTTGGAATTATTGGATCTGCTTTTATGCCGATTTCAGACTTATTTCCCCAAGCAGGCATTATGTTCTGGGATTGTGCTCACGAAGGTTCTGGCGGTATGATGGCAGACGGTTACACTCGCGCCAGTGGTAAAATGAGCATGATGATTGCTCAGAATGGTCCTGGAATCACAAATTTTGTGACAGCTGTGAAAACAGCTTATTGGAACCATACGCCTCTGTTACTTGTCACGCCGCAGGCGGCGAATAAAACCATCGGTCAGGGTGGCTTTCAAGAAGTCGAACAAATGGCTTTGTTTGAAGATATGGTTGCATATCAGGAAGAAGTTCGGGATGCGTCTCGCGTGGCGGAAGTGCTTAACCGCGTTATTTTAAACGCCAAACGCCACTCTGCCCCAGCTCAGATAAACATGCCGCGCGATTTTTGGACGCAAGTGATCGATATTGAGCTGCCTGAAATGGTTGAATTTGAGCGTCCTTCCGGCGGAGAAAGTGCGCTGGATAAAGCCGCAGAGATGCTGAGCAAAGCAAAAGCACCCGTCATTCTTAATGGCGCTGGAGTTGTTCTAGCTGATGCTATTCCTGCCACTATGACGCTTGCGGAACGTCTGGATGCACCAGTTTGCGTTGGCTACCAGCACAATGATGCATTCCCAGGATCACACCCATTATTTGCAGGACCTTTGGGCTATAATGGATCAAAGGCAGGCATGCAGTTGATTTCAGAGGCAGATGTTGTCCTCTGCTTGGGCACTCGCCTAAACCCGTTTTCAACATTGCCTGGGTACGGTATGGATTACTGGCCCAAAGATGCAAAGATCATTCAGGTTGATATCAACCCTGATCGTATCGGCCTAACCAAAAAAGTGGCCGTTGGCATTGTTGGCGACGCGAAAAAAGTTGCAAACTCGCTTTTGGATAAACTGTCCGAATCAGCGGGTGACGCAGGTCGTGCTGATCGAAAAGCAAAGATCAGCCAAACAAAATCTCAGTGGGCCCAACAGCTTTCCAGTATGGACCACGAAGATGATGATCCAGGAACATCGTGGAACGAGCGGGCGCGCGCAGACAAACCTGATTGGATGAGCCCCCGCATGGCTTGGCGAGCCATCCAAAGTGCACTTCCCAAAGATGCTATTATCAGTTCGGACATTGGTAATAATTGCGCGATTGGTAATGCCTACCCAACTTTTGAAAAAGGCCGCAAATACCTTGCACCTGGACTTTTTGGGCCCTGTGGATATGGACTCCCTTCGATCATTGGAGCAAAGATAGGATGCCCTGACATTCCGGTCGTTGGCTTTGCAGGCGATGGAGCCTTTGGAATCTCAGTAACTGAACTGACTGCGATTGGCCGCAAAGAATGGCCCCCCATTACAATGATCGTCTTCCGCAACTATCAATGGGGTGCCGAAAAGCGAAACTCAACGCTTTGGTATGAGGACAACTTTATTGGTACAGAACTCGATACATCCGTATCTTATGCCGGTATCGCAGAAGCATGTGGATTGAAAGGAGTGCAGACCAAAACGATGGACGCGCTTAGAGACGCGCTTGAAAATGCTATCATCAATCAAATGCAAAATGGCAAAACGACCTTGGTCGAAGCAATGATCAATCAGGAATTAGGGGAACCTTTCAGGCGCGATGCGATGAAGAAACCTGTCTCAGTGGCAGGCATTAGTATCAATGACATGAAACCTCAGACTGTGTAATCTGTGACTGGACCTAGCAAAAACACGAAAATTCTGGTGCTTAACGCTGGGTCGTCCTCGATCAAATTTGCCGTATTTTCACAGAAGTTGAGCGAGGACATGGTGGGCATTGCCGAAAATATCGGCGGTGCCTCGCGTTTGACCGTCGCAGAGACAGTTGCCAAAACGCCCTTTATTGACCACAGATCAGCCTTGAGCGCAGTTCTTAAGGCTTTGTCAGACCGCGGTTATGGTCTGGACACGTTTGTCGCGGCTGCCCATCGCGTGGTGCATGGTGGCCGAAAGCTGACTGCTCCACTTCGCGTTACGGGAGATGTTCGAGCCGAAATATCCAGCTGCACACCTCTGGCCCCACTACACAACCCCCATAACCTCGCAGCGATCGATGCACTTTCGCAGATGGCGCCTGAATTAGATCAATATGCAAGCTTTGACACATCTTTTCACGCCACTAACCCAGAAGTCGCCACGCGCTATGCTATTCCGCGAATGATGGAAACAAAAGGGATCCGCCGATACGGTTTTCATGGGCTGTCCTATGCATCGCTGGTGAAACATCTGCCCATTATTTCGGGCGAAAAACTACCCTCTCGGCTATTGGCCTTCCATCTCGGAAACGGCGCAAGCCTATGTGCCATTTTAAATGGACAGTCGATTGCGACCACAATGGGATATTCACCGCTTGACGGATTGACTATGGGAACCCGATCTGGCGGTATTGATGCCAATGCAGTCTTGCGTCTGGTCGAGGAAAATGGCCTTGAAAGGACCAAGGCCATTTTAAATCATGAAAGTGGCCTGCTTGGCTTGTCCGGTGGTAAATCCGATATGCGCAATTTGATGCTCGATCCAAGCGCGGACAGTGCTTTCGCTATCGAGCATTTTTGTTACTGGTCGCTGCGCCATGCAGGGTCTTTGATCGCAACTATGGAGGGGCTGGATGCTATCGCTTTTACTGGCGGAATAGGGGAGAATGCGCTTGGCGTGAGAGCGCGTATTCTGCGCGCTTTGGAATGGACTGGCGTCCGTATGAATCCAGATGCTAACCATAGTGGCAGAGCTCGATTACATGCCCAAACCTCCAAGGTAGCGGTCTGGGTTATTCCAGCCAAAGAAGAAAAAATGATTGCCGCAGATGCTTTGACACTTATGGAGGCAGGATAATGCCTCAGGCTAACGCAAGAGTAACTGCTGTGGCAGCGACAATATCGTGGACAGTTGCGCCGCGGCTTAAATCACAGACTGGCTTTCGAAATCCCTGCAAAATTGGACCAATGGCTTGTGCCCCTGCCAGCTCTTGGACCAGCTTGTATGCTATATTACCAGCATTTAGGTCAGGAAAAATAAGAACATTAGCACTCCCCTTTCCAAGCCCTTTCTTTTCAGCTATTGTCGAATTCAATGCAGCATCAGCCTGTAGCGGACCGAGAAATCCAGATAATTCTGACGCCTCTTTCACTGCATCCACACTATTTCCTGCTCCGGAAGTACCCGTAGAAAAAGATAATAGAGCTACCTCACACACCCCTAAAAGTGCCTTTGCGGATACAGCGGATGCTTTTGCAATTCCAGCAAGCTCTTGCGCGCTTGGCGCTACATTGACAGCACAATCTGCAAAAATCATTTCCCGCCCGTCGGGAAACAGCATTAGAAAAAATGAGGACGGCGTGCGGATATCATTCCGTAGTCCAATCGCAAGGCTGGCGGCTTCAATCACTCGTTTCGTAGGACTATCAGCGCCTGCAACCATTGCGTCAGCCCGGCCAGTAGCAACCATCGCAGCAGCTCGGATCAAAGGCTTGGCAAGCATTCTTTTGGCAATATTTTCTTTTAGGCCACGGATCTGGACCAAAGCACCAACCATATCAGCGTCGGGCGCAAGAAGAGCAATTGGCTCGGCTATCTCGTCTTTTATCAGACGGTCTGCTGCAGCTTTGACCCTAGGATCACTGAGTTCTGGCAGGACCACGCGCGCGTTAGTCAAGAGTGCGTTTTTCAATATCTTTTGCATGATTGACATGTATGCCTCCGATTACCGTGAAAGGAGTTCATAATGAGTAGTGACGTCAAGATCAATCGGGGGCTCAAGAACATATATTTTGAGCGCTCTAGCGTGAGCCAGATAGACGGCTCTAAGGGCGAGTTAAGCTATCGCGGCTATTCCATTCACGACCTTGCCGAAAAATCGACATTCGAAGAGGTCTCATATCTGCTCATTTACGGCGAGCTTCCAACGACAGTGCAACTGAGTAAATTTGATCAAGCCCTCAAATCAGCACGCCATTTACCAGAACCGGTATTTGATATTATTCGCGCAGCGCAGAATGGTCATCCAATGGATGTTTTACGCACCGCTGTTTCGGCTCTCGCCGCATTGGAGCCTGCAAGTCAAACCGTAAGCGAAGCAGCATTTTTAGAAAATGGGGCTCGCCTTATTGCTCAAGTGCCGATGGTAATCGCCGCGCACCACAATATTAGACATGGCCGCGATCCAATCCTCGCTGATCCTGACCTCAGTCATGCGGCAAACTGGCTCTGGATGCTGAAAGGCAAAAAACCATCCAACGATGCCGCTAAATTAGCTGATGTCGATTTTATTCTGCATGCCGAACATGGCAGCAACGCATCAAGCTTTGCCGCGCGGGTCACAGTTGGCACTGAGGCAAACCTGCACGGCGCAATTGTCACAGCTCTGGCAACCTTAGCTGGACCTGCACATGGTGGGGCAGCCGAAGATGTAATGAAAATGGTCACAGAGATCGGCTCGGCCGATAAAGCTGCCGACTATGTTAAAGCCAAGCGATCCGCCCGCGAGGCAGTCACTGGCTTTGGCCATCGTGTTTATAGAGCTGAAGACCCACGCGCGCGCCACATGCGCGACGGGGTCAAAAAGCTGGGTGACGAAATGGGCGCGCCCGAATGGTATGAAATTTTGCAAGCCGTCGTAGATGCAATGAAGCCATATTCACGTCACGGCTTGAACGTAAATGTCGACTTTTATTCGGGTGTTATCTATCAACTACACGCCATTCCGATGGATCTTTTTGTACCGATATTTGCCATTGGCAGGATGCCAGGTTGGATTATCCAGTGCCTAGAACAATTAAAAAGCAATATCTTGATCCGTCCATTGACACTTTATAACGGGCCTGAAATGCGTCCTTATGTAAAAGTCGAGGACAGACCAGAGATCGGTCAGCGTATTGTTATGAACACAAACCAGAAATAATACTTAGCTTACCTGGGAAATTCAAAAATTATTTCAAATTTTGAGGTTTTTGAATGGTCTATCCTTTGAGCCACTGCTAAATAACAGGCTCAGCAAGGGAGTTTGCGATGAACAATCAACCTTTCGTCAATACCTCGCCAAGGGTTTCGGATGAAGTGCGCAAGACCACATGTTACATGTGTGCCTGTAGATGTGGAATTGATGTCCATCTCAAAGATGGAAAGGTTTCTTATATAGAAGGGAACAAGGATCACCCTGTAAACCAAGGCGTGCTTTGTGCCAAGGGTAGCGCTGGCATTATGCAAGTAAATGCGCCCTCGCGCCTGCAAGCCCCTTTAAAGCGGGTTGGTCCACGTGGGTCTGGTGAATTTGAAGAAATCAGTTGGGACGAAGCGTTAGATTTGGCAGTCAGCTGGCTTAAGCCAATCCGTGACAAAAACCCTGAGAAGCTGGCTTTTTTTACAGGTCGTGACCAATCTCAGTCCTTTACAAGTTTCTGGGCCCAAAAGTATGGTACTCCCAATTATGCTGCCCATGGTGGGTTTTGCAGTGTCAACATGGCCGCTGCCGGTATTTACACAATGGGTGGCGCCTTCTGGGAGTTCGGCCAGCCAGACTGGGATTATACTAAATTATTTATGATCTTTGGTGTGGCCGAAGACCACGACAGCAATCCAATCAAAATGGGTATCGGTAAAATAAAAGCACGGGGCGCTAAAATCATTGGCGTGAACCCAATTAGGACAGGGTATAATGCCGTTGCCGACGAATGGGTTGGCATTACACCCGGTACCGATGGCCTTTTTATTCTGGCAATGGTGCACGAACTTCTCAAAGCCGGTAAGGTTGATCTTCACTACCTAGCACAATACACCAACGCACCAGTTCTATTGCATACTGAAACGGGACTTTTAATGCGCGATGAATACGGCAAGCAGCTGGTGATTGATCGGGCGACTGGAAAGCTTGCAGGTTTTGACCAAAAAGGCGTTCGCCCTGATCTGAATGGCAGACACACAGCCGACGGACTGGTTCACAAGACTGTATTTAACGTAATGGTCGAGCGTTACCTAAGTGCTGAATACGCGCCCGATACCGTAGCTGAAAAAGTTGGTATCCCTGCTGGCCGAATTCGGGCAATCGCAGCCGAGCTTGCCCGAGTTGCATTTGATGAAGCCTTTGAATTAGATCAGGAATGGACCGATTTTCGCGGTGAGCACCATACAAAAATGATTGGGCGCCCAGTGAGTTTCCATTCAATGCGGGGAATATCAGCCCATTCTAACGGTTTCCAGACCTGCCGTGCACTGCATGTGCTCCAAATTTTTCTGGGCACCGTCGAAGTTCCAGGTGGTTTCAGGTTCAAACCACCCTACCCCAAACCCTCTGAAATTCATCCCAAACCTCACTGTAAAGTAACACCAGGGGCACCGCTTGATGGTCCTCACCTTGGATTTGTGCACGGCCCTGACGATTTGGCGCTTAAGGAAGATGGTAGTCCTGCGCGCATTGACAAAGCCTTTACTTGGGAAAGTCCCATGTCAGCCCATGGGTTGATGCATATGGTGATTTCAAACGCATACGCAGGCGATCCTTATAAAATCGATACGCTGTTTATGTATATGGCCAATATGTCATGGAATAGCTCGATGAACACCAAAGGTGTCATTGATATGCTAACGGACATGGATGGAAATGGTGACTATGTCATACCAAAGATTATCTATTCAGATGCATATTCTTCAGAAATGGTCGCCTATGCCGATCTTATTTTGCCGGATACCACGTATCTCGAACGGCACGATTGCATCAGCTTGTTGGATCGCCCAATTTGTGAAGCCGATGCCGCAGCAGATGCCATCCGCTGGCCAGTAATTGAACCAGATCGAGATGTCCGGGGTTTTCAATCTGTGCTGTGTGAACTGGGAGCAAAATTAGATCTTCCAGGTTTTGTAAACGAGAATGGCAGCCAGAAATATGCCGATTATGCCGATTATATCGTCAATCATGTCCGAAAGCCCGGTATCGGCCCTCTCGCTGGGTTTCGCGGTGATGGAACAAATTCGGGAAGAGGTGACGTAAATCCAGAACAACTCAATCGCTACATCGAAAACGGTGGCTTCTTTGTTGAGCACATTAGTGCGGGAGCAAATTATTACAAACCATGGAATGCAGCCTATCAAGAATGGGCTGTTGAAATGGGGCTATTTGACAGTCCACAGCCCTATCTTTTCCAGCTTTATGTGGAACCAATGCGCAAGTTCCAACGGGCGGCCGAAGGTTACGGTGAGCGTCAACCGCCCGAACATCTGCGGGAACGCTTAAAATTTACATTGGACCCCCTACCGTTCTGGTACCCACCTTTTGAGGACACTCAGGTAGATGAGAATGAATTTCCCTTTCATGCACTCACTCAGAGACCTATGGCGATGTATCACAGTTGGGGGACGCAAAATGCGTGGCTGCGCCAAATCCACGGGATAAACCCGCTTTATCTGCCAACCAAGGTAATGCAAAAAAATTCGTTTAAAGACGGAGACTGGGCCAAAGTCACATCTTTACACGGATCGATAGTTGTTCCAGTAGCAGAGATGGCCGCTCTAAACGAAAATACTGTTTGGACATGGAATGCGATCGGCAAGCGCAAAGGAGCCTGGGCGCTGGAAAAAAACGCGCCAGAGACGACAAAAGGCTTTCTGTTAAACCATCTCATACATGAGCTGCAACCGCCAAAAGGCGACGGTCTTCGATGGGCAAATTCTGATCCTGTCACAGGTCAAGCCGCCTGGTTTGATCTTCGTGTCAAAATTGAAAAAACAACTGCGCCAGTTGAAAGCCAGCCAAATTTTGCAACAATCACGTCTCCTGTCGGACAAGGCCCGTCAGAGCTTAAATGGAAGGTAGGTAAATGACCCAACTCCCCGACAGTACTGACCGAAAGCTGGGTCTGGTGATTGACCTAGATACTTGCGTAGGCTGCCACGCCTGTGTGATAAGTTGTAAAGGGTGGAATACAGAAAACTATGGCGCTCCTCTTAGCGATCAAAGTGCGTATGGCGAAAATCCTTCCGGTACATTTTTGAATCGAGTGCATTCCTACGAAGTGCAACCTGAGGAGGGTGCAGCGCAGCTTATCCATTTTCCAAAATCCTGTCTTCATTGCGAGGACGCGCCCTGTGTGACCGTCTGTCCCACAGGAGCCAGCTATAAACGCGTTGAAGACGGCATTGTTCTGGTAAATGAAAGCGACTGCATTGGATGTGGCCTATGCGCATGGGCATGCCCCTACGGAGCACGCGAACTAGATGCAGCCGAGGGGGTGATGAAAAAATGTACTCTTTGCGTTGATCGGATTTATAACGAAAACCTGCCTGAGGAGGATCGCGAACCTGCCTGCGTAAGAACCTGCCCATCTGGAGCGCGCCACTTTGGCGATTTTGCTGACCCCGACAGTAATGTTAGCAAGTTAACTACCGAACGGGGAGGTATGGACCTAATGCCGGAGCAAGGGACCAAGCCTGTAAACAAATATCTTCCACCGCGCCTAAAAGACAAAATGGAGGAAATTGATATATTGGCGCCGCTGCTCACCCCTGTTGCAGTTGAGCCCAAAGGTTTCATGGCTTGGCTAGATAAAACGCTGGAGAAAATCTGATGCATCCAGCACCTTCCGTAATTATATTTACATCACTTTCTGGGCTTGGGTTTGGCCTCTTGATCTTTCTAGGCCTTGGCTTGCCTTTACCCACGGGGATCACAGCGTTTATCTATTTTGCGCTGGCCTATGTCCTTGCCGTTGGTGGGCTGATGGCTTCAACGTTTCATCTAGGGCGCCCAGAACGAGCAATCAAAGCATTTTCACAATGGAAGACCAGTTGGCTTAGCCGCGAAGCGTGGCTTGCCGTAGCCACTTTAGTTGCAATGGCCATTTATGGTGCAGGACTTGTTTTTTATGGCATCGCACTGGCACCTCTGGGCTGGCTAGGGGCATTTTTGGCTTTGGCAACTGTTTACGCAACGTCGATGATCTATGCACAATTAAAAACTATTCCACGCTGGAATACGCCTCTGACCTCACTCTTATTCGTCATTCTATCAATTGCGGGGGGTGCACTTTTAGCAGTTCAGATCCCAATTGCCTTGGCGCTTTTGCTTGGGGCCGGCATTATTCAAGTAGCGTACTGGATCTGGGGGGACCAGGCGCTTTATAACAGCGAGACTAATATGGCCTCAGCAACAGGCCTAGGCGATCAAGGAAGTGTGCGTGCATTTGAGCCACCTCATACCGGTACAAATTATCTGCTACGCGAATTTGTCCATATTGTGGGTCGCAAACATGCAGCAAAGCTTAGGATAATCGCGCTTATCCTGATGATTTTAACCCCTGTGCTTATCCTATCGATTGATGTAAATATAATTCTTATTCTCATCGCAATTCTCGTCCATACCGCAGGCTTGTTCGTGTCGCGCTGGCTTTTTTTCGCTCAAGCAGAACATGTGGTGGGCCTATATTACGGAAAGAGATAGGGATCTTGAGACCAAATTTTGTTAACTCTAAGGTCTGACTACCCAACTCTTTCGGAACTAGGAGCATACAAAAAATTCAAATAAGGCTAACCCGATTTAACTGTCTCTTCTGATTACTCAAGCATCCTGCAATTCTTACGAGATCAAGCCAAGCACACCAATCTGTTTAGGCGGTAAGGATGAATTATGAAAACCCTTGGGTGTAGGTTAACTAATATTTACTTATTTGAAAACCTTAGACCTCTTTCAAAATGTAAAAACCAGAAGAGTTAACTGCTCTAAACCAGCTCGGGCGTTTTCCAAAAGTGATATATAGCTTTCTACACCACTGCTAGGCGTAGTATAGATTATGCTGGACAAAAAAGCCTGCAGTTTTCACAATGAAAGCTCCGTTTCAATATTTGCGCCTTAATGCAATCTTGATTCGACCTCTAAAATTGCTATGTCGATTAGCTTATTCGCACTGGCTGCCGTCATCTGTTCTGATATAACCGATCGTGCCGCAGCGATGGCTATTTTTATCGCTTGGTCCCGCACATCACGTTCTGCTGCCGCTTGAGCAGATGTGATTTGCTCTTGAGCTGCAACCAGACGTCTGTCAACGGTGGCAAGCAATTCTTCTCTTGCTGCAGCCGCATCAGCTTCTGCGTCTTGGCGAGCCGCTTCCACGATGCGATCTGCTTGCTCTTGGACTTCTTTTTGACGCCGTTCAAAGCTTGCAAGTATGCTTTGAGCTTCTTCGCGCAAGGTACGCGCCTCAGACAGCTCGGAGCGAATCGCATCCGAACGCTTATCCAGTAAGCCCGCGATTAGGGTTGGTACTTTGAAGTAAAATAAAACACCTATGAAAAGAAGAAATGCAAGAAGAACGATAAAATCAGTGTTCTTCAGCGATACAAAAGGACCAGAAGCTGCAAAGGCTGGACTTGCGACGCAGAGCGCGATGAGTGCCGTAAAATACCTCATTAAACTACCCTTTCATCTCACTGGCCACAGCTTTTTCGACAGACTTAGGATCGCCCTTACCACCCAATGCCAAGATGAGGGCTGAGGCAGTACTCTTAGCTACATCTTCGACGCTCTCAAGTGCGTTCGCTCGAATTTCTTGAATGATCTTTTCACCCTCTGCAACTTTCTCAGCAATTTCAACATCAGCATTTGCAATCGCGGAGATCAACTCGGCTTTCATGTCAGCCTTGGCAGAAGCAACAATGTTACTTGCTTCTATGCGAGCATCAGAAAGTGCTTTGTTGTAAGCCTCTTCAGCTTCGACTGCTTTGAGTTTTAGATCTTCAGCAGCAGCGATGTCGTTGCTGATACTTTCACGTCTTTCCGCGAGTACATCTGCGATCCTTGGCAGTGCCAAGCGGGTCAAGATCACATAGATCACTACAAGCGTCACTACGAGCCAGAATATCTGATTTCCAAAACTCGAGAAATCAAGTTGCGGCATTCCCGCGCTTGCAGTTTCAGCGACTTGAGATGTATTTGATGCCATTTCGTCCTCCGTAAGAACCTGCGGGGTACGGGCCTGTCATCTGTCTGACCTGCCCGTCCATCGGATTAAACACAGGTAGTGTTTATACGGCGAACATTAGCAGAAGAGCAACCAAGAACGAGAAGATGCCCAGCGCTTCTGCGAACGCTATACCAATAAACATCGTCGCGGTTTGGCCTGCGGCAGCCGACGGGTTTCTTAGTGCGCCTGACAGAAAGTTGCCGACCACATGGCCCACACCTACTGCTGCTCCGCCCATTCCGGTACATGCCAGTCCTGCGCCGATATATGCGCCCATTTGTACGATATCGCCTTCCATTGGCTTTCTCCTTAGATATTCGTTGTCGTTAGATTAAGTTATCAGTGGTGTGGGTGAAGTGCGTCCTTCAGATAAACGCATGTCAAAATGGCAAAGACATACGCCTGAATAAAAGACACCAGTATTTCAAGCGCGTAGATCGCTGTGATTGCAAGAACCGATAAAGGTGCGATCACAGCTATACCAGCGAATGCTGCAAAAACTTTTATAACTGCATGACCCGCCATCATATTACCCGCCAGACGGATAGAGTGACTGACAGGACGCACAAAATAAGATATGATCTCGATGAGAGCCAAAACAGGCCGAAGCGGCAGTGGCGCTGAAGAAATCCAAAAAAGCGAAAGAAATGAAAAACCGTGCTTGAAGAAACCAATAAGGGTTACTGACAGGAACACACCCATCGCCATAACCGCTGTCACAGCTATATGAGACGTAGTCGTAAAAGACATTGGAACCAAACCTAAAAAATTCGCGCAGACAATGAACATAAATAAAGTCATGATGTATGGGAAATAGCCAACCGCATCTTTTCCAGCTACATCTTCAACCATTTTGTATACGAAGCCGTATGCCAATTCACCAATTGATTGGCTCCGGCTTGGCACAATAGCACGGCGCGAGGTGCCAATAACTAACAGCAATACAACCGCCACAACTGACAATCCCATCCAAAGTGTTACATTGGTTACTGTATACCAAAGAACGGGTCCATCACCGAACAATGGCTTGACAATGAACTGATCCATAGGGTGGAATTCCAGACCTGTTCCTTCTGAATTTACTTCACTTGCCACCAGCTAGCCCTTTTTCTTGTCGTCGGCTCTCGCCATTTCTCGCACTTGCACTTCTTGAGCTGTTTTAAGCATGGTTTTTACCCCAGCGACAAAGCCCAACAATATAAATGTCACCAGGAATATAGGCAATGTTTCAAACAGAACATCTAAGCCATACCCGATGACGAACCCGACCGCGATGCCCGCGACGAGCTCTATTACCATCCTCCAAGCCAAATGAGCGCCCGAATGATGGTCGTCCATTTGGTGCTCCGGACCGGATGCCATTTTGGCAGCCTTTATACGTTTGTCCAAATCGTAAAGTGGGTCATCCCCAGTTGGATCGGGCATAACGGAGCCTTAATAGAATACTGAGGGTTTCTTAGTACGGCTTCCAACCCGAGTCAACCAAGACTTACCAACATAAATAACGATTTAAAGAACTGATTTTATTATATATATTTTAAAATAATACTTTTGCGGGTACAGCCTCTTCCCTATTTTTTGCAAAACAGTAAAATTTGCATATTCAACCAAATGGTTGACCGTTCGCAAGAGTTGGTCTTAATGCGTGTATGGACAAACATCTCGACAAAATCTTTGCTGCGCTTGCTGACCCAACCCGACGCACGATCCTGAATATGCTGCTGGAAGATGATATGGCTGTAACAGATGTCGCAGAACCCTTTGAAATGTCTCTCACTGCGATCTCAAAGCATCTTATTGTGTTGATGCAGGCTGGGATAATCAGTCAGGAAAAGCGCGGCCGAGTAAAGTGGTGCAAACTTGAACCAGACGCACTTCGCGATGCCAGCATATGGATGCAAAGCTTTGGCCAGTTAGAGGCGATTAATCTGGAAGCATTCGAGAGTTTTTTGCATCAAGAATTAGAAAAGGACACCACAGTTACATTCTAACTTCAGAATTTCCTTAACCCTTTATTTCCGGACACAGGTAAAACGTGTATCTTTATCGGAAAACTTCAGCACTATTTACAACAAAGGGATTTACTCCTGTATTTTTAAGACTTGTGTAACCATACAAACGACAAAAATGATTTTGTACAAATACTCAGAAACATCACTGGAATTCACGTTCTATTCTGCCAAAAACCTTGTCTTCCCCATTAAGCATAGAATTTCATAGGCAGTGACCACGAAGAAAGTGGACCATCGGGTCAGCAATCAATGAAGAAGTATCCCGGCATCAGAAAAAATGTCTTTTGAGTATTGAGGACGTTATACAAATCAGAAATCTATGCCTTACAAGCCAGCTTCACGACCCTCTTTTATAATTCCAAGGCCCAAGGATTAGGGATTAGAAAAGAAAACTTAGCGCAAACCCCAAGACTGCAGAAATAATCAATGTGAGCAAAATGCTTTTTTTAAGCCAAAACAAAATAATGGCTGCAGCAAGCGACAAACCAAGGGCATGGATATCGATACTTGCAACCTCGGGCACCCAGAAGTTGAATAGGCCGAAGTATGTCTGTGCCACTTCACGGAAAAAGACATGTAGAGAAAACCATAAGGATAAATTTAAAATCACTCCCACTACTGCAGCGGAGATTAAGGAAAGCGCTTTCGTCAGGCGCGGTTTAGAAGACAACCAATCGATGTATGGTGCCCCCACAAACACCCACAGGAAACAGGGCATAAAGGTGGCCCAAAGGGTGACTGACGCACCTAAAAGACCCAGACCAAAATTAAAGCTGTCGTCTATACGCGCCGCTGCCAAAAAACCAACAAATTCTGTGACTAGGATAAGTGGTCCGGGTGTGGTTTCCGCAAGTCCCAGCCCATCCATCATTTCCGCAGCACTTAGCCACCCTTTAGCGGTCACGGCATCTTGCGCCATGTAGGCAAGCACTGAATAAGCGCCCCCAAATGTGACCATAGCAAGTTTGGAAAAAAATACCCCCAGCTGGCCAAGAACTTCTTGAGTACTTAGTCCAGCCACTAGTCCCAGTGGAAGGATCCATAGAGCAATCCACAGAGCCGCCGTTTTACAGGTCTGTAAGATAGGGACAGATAATTTAGATTGCTGTTTTTGTGCCTCAACTTTGGAAGGGCTTATAAATCCAGCAAAAGCTGCAATCAGGATAATGATCGGAAAGGGCACATTCAAGAAAAACAAAGCAAAAAACGATAGCCCTGCTGTCACCCAACTCGCTTTGGTTTTGAGGCTTTTTCTTACAACTTTGCCCAACGCCTCTAACACTATCACCAGAACTGCGCCCTTGATTCCTAAAAACAGTGCTGCCAGCCCATGGGTACTTCCATAAAGCGCGTAGACAATCGCAAACCCCAAAACTACCACAGCACCGGGCAGCATGAATAACAGTCCACTAATCAAACCGCCCGAAACGCCGCGCAATCGCCACCCTGAGTAAGTAGCCAACTGCATCGCCTCGGGCCCTGGCAAAAGCATGCAAAAAGACAGCGCATTGAGGAACTCTTTTTCGCTTAACCAGTTCTTTTCCTCAACGATCACACGATGCATAAGAGCAATCTGTCCCGCAGGTCCTCCAAATGACATCAGGCCAATTTTGCCATAGACTCTTAAAAGTTCACTAAACTTGAGGAGCTTCATAAGTTTCAACGCTCGGTTTGGTGAGATTACTACTGCAATCTTTGGGAAAAGATTATATTTAGTGAAATGATTAATACAGTTTGCAGAACGATAAAAGTAGATTTATGTTTTTGCGTTTTAACTCAACTCTGTTCACGTAAAATTAGATATTAACTTTCAATGGTGTAAGATAAAACAGTTCCGGCAATTCGATTAATAAATGTTACATAATATCTCTAAGCCCTTATCGGGTGGAGCAATTAAATTAATTTGAGGAAACTAAATTGGGAAGAATCGGTTTATTTCTGATTTGATTTGTAACCAATACTCTTTCGGCATGTCTGTAGCGCCACGCAATCACGATTTATAGTGTAGCAAACTTCCAACTTTGGAGCAGGCCTGAAATTTTAATTAAGAATAGAACCTCTAAACATCAGAAAATCTAAGCTAATACTAGAAAAAGCCGGTTATAATGCAGATTTACGAATGTTATCTGGCTGCACGATCCAAGGTAGGCTAACCTTGACACTTGAACAACGTCACTGTAACAGCCACTAATCACTACAGGAGTTATGCACTTCTGGTCCTATTGCACGCGCAAGGATCGCCCCCCGTCAGCGAAGTTTCGCCCACGGGGGCATTCGATTTTGGGATCGGGCTTGCTTACATTGGCTCGAAAGCAAACTCTCAAGGAGGGAGCATAACATGTTTGAAAATCTCTCTGAACGTCTTTCTGGTGTTTTTGACCGGCTAACCAAACAAGGCGCGCTGTCTGAAGATAATGTAAAAACCGCTCTGCGGGAAGTACGGGTTGCCCTTCTTGAAGCTGATGTTTCCCTTGCCGTTGCTCGTAATTTTGTGAAAGCAGTGCAAACCAAAGCAACGGGCCAAGCAGTGACAAAATCAGTCACGCCTGGCCAGCAAGTAGTAAAAATCGTACATGACGAGTTGATCGATGTCCTCTCAGGCGCGGGCGATCCTGGCGTTCTTAAAATAGATAGTGCCCCTGCTCCAATTTTGATGGTTGGTTTGCAGGGATCAGGAAAAACCACAACGACCGCAAAACTAGCCAAACACTTAAAAGATCGAAATGGAAAACGCGTGCTTATGGCGTCACTTGATGTCAATCGTCCCGCGGCAATGGAACAGCTACAGATCTTGGGCGTTCAGATTGGAGTGGACACACTTCCTATCGTGAAAGGCGAAGATCCAGTAGCCATTGCAAAGCGTGCAAAAATCCAAGCCAACCTTGGCGGTTATGATGTCTACATGCTGGATACGGCTGGTCGTCTTCACATCGATCAGGAACTAATCGCGCAAGCTGCCGCCGTACGCGATGTCGCCAACCCTCGCGAAACACTTCTTGTCGTTGACGGGCTCACTGGTCAAGACGCAGTGAACGTTGCAACCGAGTTTGATGACAAAATTGGCGTGAGCGGCGTTGTCCTTACTCGCATGGATGGCGATGGCCGAGGCGGTGCGGCTCTCTCTATGCGCGCGGTAACGGGTAAGCCGATCCGCTTTGTTGGCCTAGGTGAAAAGATGGATGCGCTGGAAACCTTTGAACCAGACAGAATCGCTGGGCGTATCCTCGGCATGGGCGATATCGTCGCCCTCGTCGAAAAAGCCCAAGACACGATTGAGGCCGAACAGGCCGAAAGGATGATGAAGCGCTTCCAGAGAGGCCAGTTCAATATGAATGATCTGAAAATGCAGCTTGAGCAAATGATGAAAATGGGTGGCATGCAAAGCATAATGGGCATGATGCCTGGCATGGGTAAAATGGCCAAACAAGCCTCTAGTGCAGGTATGGATGACAGTTTATTTAAGCAGCAGATCGCATTGATCCAATCCATGACCAAAAAAGAACGAGCCAATCCTCAAATCCTTCAAGCAAGTCGCAAGAAGCGCATCTCAAAAGGCGCCGGCTTAGAGGTAAGCGAATTGAACAAATTGCTAAAGATGCATCGTCAAATGTCAGACATGATGAAAAAGATGGGTAAAATGGGCAAAGGTGGAATGCTTAAACAAGCCATGCGAGGTATTTTTGGTAAAGGCGGCATGCCCTCAGATTTGCCAGCAGGAATGGACCCGTCGCAGATGGACCCAAAAGCCCTTGAAGCAGCTGCAAAGCAGCTTGGTGCAAAAGGTAGCTTTCCAGGTGGCCCACCGAGCATGGGCGGCATGGGCCTGCCAGCTAACCTTAGCGGTTTTGGAAAGAAAAAATAAGTGATATCCAATCTCATGATAACGACAAACAAATCAGTCCTACACCGTCTTATGATGAGAGATTTTATGCCGCTTTATGCGTTGCTTGAAGACCGTCGGACAGAATTCATGGTCGGGCCGTCTTCACATACACAAAACTGGTTTTGTATTGCCTCAAAAGTAAGCAGTTGGTTTTTAACGGGATTTGGCAGATGGCGCGTGGCACGTTGTAATATGGAAGCCTCCTTATTTAGGGTCGGGTCAAACCGGCCAAATCATTTCTCTGAGATTGAGTTAAGAAGCATTTTTTCAGCTCATGGCGAACTTAAAGGGTGCGCATTTCAAGGCACGAATGCTATAAATGAATGGGTGCAAAACAGTCTTGGCCTGAAGCCCTTATTAAGGCATTTCAATCGACAGAACCTGCAACTACTCGCGCTTGAAGAGAAACTGTGCACCCTCGCAGATCACGAGGCAAATAAAGGTACGACTGTCTACTTTTATGCAATGGGGAAAGTACAATGAGCCTGACAAATTCTCCAAGACTGCACAGCGACAACCTCATCCTACGTGGTCCAGAAATACGCGACTTTGAGCCTATGGCAAAATTTTATGCTGACGCAGTGCGCGCAATAGGCTTTGGGGGCAGTTTGAAACGTGATGAAGCGTGGAGATGGTTTGCGTCAAATATCGGTCATTGGCATATCCATGGTTATGGCTATTTTACTATTGAAACTAAGACTGGGGATATCGCTGGAATTAGCGGTATCTGGAACCCCGAGGGCTGGCCAGAACCGGAAGTTGGCTGGGTTGTATACGTTGGCTTTGAGGGGCAAAGCATTGCCTATGAAGCGGCTCTAAGAGCGCGTATTTGGGCATATGAAATGCTATCTATGACCACACTGACCAGTAATATTATTCCTGGCAATATCCGTTCGATCAAACTGGCCGAGCGGATGGGTGCAACATATGAGCGCACTTACACCAATCCTAATATGGGAGAGGGTATGCTTTATCGTCATCCAGGACCAGAGCTCTTGCTATGATAAATATCTCTACGCTCTCAAAAGAGAAAAGAACACTGCTGTGGGTCCGATTGTGGGACCAGCAAAGTAGCGGAATTCTTATTCCATATATTTTAAAATATAATCTTCTTATTGGTCGTGCTCCGATGGCAGGCGCAGGAGGTCAACCATGACGAACACAGCAGAACATGCCTCAGAACTTCTGAAAGAACACCGTGACAGCATTGATAGGTTAGATGCGATCCTCGTCTACACGCTGGGAGAGCGTTTCAAGCATACACAAGCAGTTGGAAAGCTAAAAGCGGAAAATCATCTTCCTCCGTCCGACCCAACTCGCGAAGCGACACAGATTGCGCGGCTGGAAGAGCTTGCAAATCAAGCCGACTTAGATCCTGAATTTGCCAAGAAATTTCTGAACTTCGTAATTCAGGAAGTTATCCAACATCACAAGCGACACCAATCTTAGGGGTTAACGCCCCGACCGCCATTCAAAAGGAGATACCCAAATGGCCATGAAAATTAGACTTGCCCGCGGTGGGAACAAAAAGCGTCCATTTTACCGCATCGTTGCGGCGGATAGCCGTATGCCCCGCGACGGCCGCTATATCGAAAAGCTCGGCACATATAATCCGTTGCTGCCAAAAGACAGTGAAGAGCGCGTGAGAATGGATGCAGAGCGCGTTCAATACTGGCTTGATCAAGGCGCTCAAGTAACTGATCGGGTCACGCGTATGCTCGAAGCAGCAGGTGTTATGGAAAAGAAAGAGCGCAATAATCCAACTAAAGGCAAGCCAGGTCAAAAAGCGACCGAGCGCGCTGAGGAAAAGGCTGCTAAAGCGGCTGACGCCCCACAGGCTGAAGAAGCCCCCAAACCCGCCGTAAAAGAGCCTGTTGCGGAAGAACCCATCACTGAAGCTCCAGCTGCAGAAGAAGCAGTGGAAAAGACCGCATAAGAAGCACCATGGATTGGAATGCAGGACATACTGCTCGCTTCAGAATGTATTCTACAAACAACTGTGCGAAAGTGGCAATTTTTATGCCTCGTTCGCACAATTTATAAAATAGCTCTGGCGCTACAAGGACAAACTGATGGGTTTCAGGCCAATTCGAATGTTAATTTTACTTGGAATCTCTTTTGTTGCTGGCATTATATACGAACGAAAATCTGTAAGCTACGATTGCCAGTTCGTTGGCGGCAAGATGATTGATGTCTTTTGTGAAAGGTAAATCATGAGTAATGAAATGATTTTTGTAGGCGCAATTGTCGGGTCTTTTGGCGTAAACGGCGAAGTTCGCCTTAAAAGTTTTACGTCTGCACCCGAAGCGATCTCTGACTATGGTCCCGTTTTTAACGAAAATGGTACGAGATCCTTTATTGTCTCTCTCACAGGCCAGCTAAAAAATGCCTTGAGTGCAAAGCTTTCTGGTGTGCTAACAAAAGAAGACGCTGATGCGTTACGAGGTCTCCAGCTTTTTGTGCCGCGAAGCAAATTCCCCAAATTGCCAGACGATGAATATTATTATGCCGACCTCACCAATCTTGGCGTTTTTGACGCTGGTGGCGTACAAATTGGCAAAGTCAAATCTGTGCAAAACCATGGCGCATCAGACATTCTTGAAATTTCACAACTCGGCAAGATCACAACAATACTTTTGCCTTTTACTCGCCAGAATGTACCCACAGTGGATACAAAGGCCAGCCGTATAGTCATTAATCCCCCAGACGGGTTGTTTGAAGATCTTTCATGAGCGGTCCGACAAAATCCCATGGCCGAAAATCAATCAGTGCCAGTTTGCAGCCCAGGGACCTCATAGCACCTAAACCAAAGCTGGCCAATGTCTGGACCGCTCAAGTCATTACACTTTTCCCGAACTGTCTTCCTGGCGTTTTAGGACATAGTTTGACAGGACGAGCGCTCGATGAGGGGAAGTGGGCCTTGGAAACCATTGATCTGCGTTCATTTGGCGAGGGCAAGCACAAGAATGTTGATGATAGGCCCTCAGGTGGCGGTGCCGGAATGGTGTTGCGGCCCGATGTTGTTGGAAACGCCATAGAAAGCGCACTTGAGCAGAAAAAGGCAACAGACCAGCTACTGGTGTGCCTGTCACCACGTGGTCGCCCATTTGACCAAGATACGGCACAGTTATGGTCAGAAGGGACTGGCATAATTATGCTGTGTGGCCGCTTTGAAGGCATCGACCAACGCGTGCTTGATCACTATGGGATCGAAGAGATCTCACTTGGAGATTTTGTGATAACGGGAGGCGAGATCGCAGCGCAGGCTATGATTGACGCAACAGTCAGGCTTTTGCCCGGAGTGCTAGGAAATAATTCTTCTGTTGAAAAAGAAAGCCATTCCGAGGGACTTCTCGAACACGCGCAATACACTCGACCTGCCGAGTGGAACGGGCATGAAATTCCCGATGTTCTTCAATCTGGCAATCACCAAAAAATCGCCGATTGGCGCCGCGCCCAATCTGAAGAACTCACTCGTACTAGAAGACCTGATCTATGGGTTAAGAAAACGTAAGGGGTGTGTTGACGGCATGCGCCTCCTTGGCCCAAAAGAAACTCCTTGAAATACGAGCAAATCTCCTGCTATACGCCTCAAGCCTGACGTATTGGAATTTTCTTTGATTCTTTGTCTTTGTTAGGACTTGCAGCTAAAGAATATTAATGACGACCGAACCCTCTGGCGGGCTTATTATTTCATAGGGACCCGAAAAAAGACCAAGAGCTCTGGGACGCGCACAACTTTACGGGACCAACCGTAATCAAAGGAGAAAAGCGATGGACATTATCGCACAGATAGAGGCAGAACATATTGCCTCGCTCGGTCATGAAATTCCCGACTTTAAAGCCGGAGATACGATCCGGGTTGGATATAAAGTGACCGAAGGCACGCGTAGTCGTGTTCAGAACTATGAAGGTGTTTGTATTGCCAGAAACAATGGTAAAGGCATTGCAGGGTCATTCACCGTAAGAAAGATTTCATTTGGCGAAGGTGTGGAGCGGGTATTCCCTCTCCATTCGACAAATATTGAGTCCATCACTGTTGTTAGACGCGGTCGAGTGCGTCGTGCTAAGTTATACTATCTTCGTGAGCGCCGCGGTAAATCCGCACGTATCGTCGAACAGACAAACTACCGCGCTCCCAGCGCTGGTAAAGACGCATAAGGAGGCCGCAATGAGAAAAGACATTCATCCTGATTATCACTTCATTGACGTTAAAATGATTGATGGAACTATCATCAAAACACGCTCGACTTGGGGTAAAGAAGGCGACACCATGACTTTGGATATCGATCCTTCTGCTCATCCAGCGTGGACTGGTGGTGGTGGCCGGCTTCTAGATACTGGTGGACGTGTATCTAAATTTAAAAAGAAATACGAAGGCCTTGGATTCTAAAGTGTCCTTCCAGAGTTCAAACATCAAACGCCGCATGTCCCCATGTGGCGTTTGATGTTTTAGTAGCATTGAACATTAAAAACCTTTTTAACGGTTTGTCTTTACCGAGCGTCCAGCGTGTTTTAGGTTAAGCTCAGTATAGTGTGTAGAGGTGGCCAAAAACAGTTGAATATAATCATTATTATTTGGGACACCTCAAGTATATCGCATTTGAGATTGCCCAATACCTAAAAATAAATATGTAACGATCATGATATCCGTATCTTTTTCTGAGAAAAAGCCTCCCAACCCAACTCCTGTAGTTTGGATGCACGCCAGCAATCGGCCTAATTTCGCTGCGTTGGAGTTTCTATCGCATCGCCTTTTACAATCAGGAATA
>CAJWEI010000027.1 GCA_913031285.1 uncultured Alphaproteobacteria bacterium
CACGCACCAACCTCACTGTTAGGTTCAAATAATAAAAATTACTCATAAATTAGTCAAGTTTTCCTACCCAAATTTTTTAATTTTTTGGGTAGGAAATTAATATCCTTTCCCCTAGATTTTGTGCTCCAATAGGCTTCAGCCTAAAAACCTTTAAACTGGGGCTTTCAGTCCAGACAAAGGCCAGTCGCTAAATTAAGTTCTAGGGAAGCATTAGGCATAAACGTACTACAACGGCTTGGTTTGTAAATAAAAGTCTTTGATCTGATTTGGTCAAAGACTTATTGTAGCTTTGGCAATTGATGACTTGCCTAAGATCGCATCGTGCTTGAAAACTGATGCTCTAATATTTGTTTAAGAGGCAAATTCACAGCAAGTTTTCGTAGTAAAAATAACAGGCCCAGTAGTTTGCGCTGAACCAGTACAAGTTCAGCTGGAACTAAGGAAGGAGGTACCAATCTGGCGAATTCTTGCATTGTTTCCATATTAAAAACTTCAAATACCTTGCTGTTAGTAAACGAAAAGAAATCTTTCTCATGCAGCTCTGACAGCCCTATCGCAAGCGCTTTATCAAGCAAATTAGAAATCCTGTCAGGCAACTCGTCCGGCATTAGTTTTTCTTTAGCCAAAGCGGTAATGACGCCGTCTTTATCATTGTTCAAAATATGTTGAAGTAGTTCTTGATAGGTTTCCAAAACAGAGTGAGGAAGAATCACTGTTGCCCCAAAATCTAGCAACTTAAGTTGTCTGGCGTCTGTATCATAACGAAAATTGGCAAAGTTTGGGTCTGTTTGTACAAGCTGAAATTCGAAAATTTCACGGATTGTCCAAGTTACCAAGAGATATGCAATATGTTCGCGATCAATTGGAGCAAAATGCTCAATACTGTCAAATTCACAACCTTCTTCAAACGACATCGTCAAAATCTCTGGCGTTGAAAAATCTACCACAACGTTGGGAACCGCAATACATGTTTCACTCTGCGCCAAATGCGCGAAAGTCTGCATATATTTAGCTTCTCTCAAGTAATCTGTTTCTGAAATCAACTGCGCTTGGCAAACCCCCAAGTAATATTCAAAATCAAGGTTCTTTGGCACCATACCACTCGCATGTGCCATCAATCGCAAATTATTCACGTCACTTTTGATTGATTTCTTGATGTTTGGAAATTGAACCTTTATCGCAACCTTTCGCCCGTCGAGCAAAATTCCTCTGTGAACTTGCCCAATCGACGCTGCTGCAAAAGGACGAACATCAAAATTCCTGAATTTTTTAAGCCAACCTGAGCCCCAATTTTCGTTCATAACCCACCGCAATTGCTTTGAAGGCATGGCATATCCACTTGCCCTCAGTCGGGCAAGGATGGCAACGAAATCTGGAGGAAGAAGATCCGAGTCATCCATTGACATCAACTGACCTAGCTTCATCGCCGCACCGCGCATATGGGCTAAAGAGCTGGTAATATCCTCAAAATTTTTTGTGCTCAACAGCATCGATCTAATCGATGGTGCCTGCCCTCTACCAATATCATTGATCGCAGATTTTGCTAGGTTCGCCCCGAGCTTTAGCGCCATACCACCAAACACTGCAGTACGCTCAAATCGGCTACTCGGTATACGTCGTGACGTGATTATTTTACTCATAAAAAGAACTCTTCTTGGCTTGGTCATAAGTTAGACCGCAAAAATTAATTTTCAAAAAGAAGGGGATCTTTATAAAAAAATTTCCTAAATGCAGTGCCACAGCTACCTGGTACTAGGCAGAATAAAGTGATCGACACCAATAATACAATGAAGCTATGATCCTATGGCCGGACCTAACAAGTTATGCTTCTCAACACACAAGCTAAAGAATTCTATAGCTTGAACTCTCCAAACATTGCAGATCAGAAGCGAAAGAAAGAAATCTAGCCTAGGGATTTAAAAACTGCCAAAAACGGAATTATATCCATACAAGTTATTCTCATAATGTATCAAGGGGCTATTCCGAGCAAAGTGGTGCCGCCGGAGTCCTGTCAAGGCAGCCCAATGACATCGTACCAGACAACAGTGTTTAAGCGTTGTTTTTATCGGTAAAAACATAGAAGGCTGTTCATCTGCGCCTGTACTGAAGCACAGATTGTAGATTTTGGTGAGCCGACCTACTCAGGCTGGCCCATTTGAGAGACCAAACCTCTGCATGTAATGCGCTCGAATATCTGACGGGCCATGCGATGGCCAATGATTTTCCAAGACGCCGCGTGCAACAAGGCTCGCACGCTGACCCATATCAAATCGGTCAGTACTCTCCCACTCCTCGATTGGTGATCGATCCGCAATTTCAGGGTAAAGAAAGTCGCTACGCATTCGGGCATAGGTTTCGGGACGCCCAAGAAAGTGACCCTCCCCTACGACAACTTCTGAAATAGCCTTTAGTGCCAATGTTTCATTAGAAACTTCAGGCAAAACATTGCCCCTAAGAATTGCACCTAGCATATCATTATCAGCAACCATTGCTCCGTAGTCGACTCCCATCAGCCCAGCCTGAGCTCCTGCAGCTTGCGTTATCAGGTTGGCCCCAGCCTGCAAAGCAGACTGCACTGTTAATGTTTTCTCGTAGCCAGCCTGAAAATCTGCCGATTTGCTATCTGTAGCGCCCGCGATAACCGAACAGGGCATATTCCAATACGCCAGCACTTGTGCGGCCATGCCAGTAGCCATAGCTTGCTCACCAGCGCCCCCAGCCATTCCACCCGTACGCAAATCTGTAATCATAGGTCGGGGGCCGGCAATTCGAGATGCGTGTGGATCAAGCGCATGCACAAAAGCAATTCCCGCCAAAGTTTCGGCTAAAGTTTGCGCCACCGAACCTGCAAGCGTCACAGGGCTAGAGGCCCCTAGCTGACCAAACACATTACAATGCACCGGTATCCCTGCCCGCACTGCAGCATCCATCACTTGTATACTTTCAATATGCATGCGCAACGGTGGAACGGCATGGTTGATATTCAAAGACAAAAAAGGTCGGGCTCTAAACTGGTCTTCGCCACCCGCAATCGCATAACAAAGTGACGCAATTTCAGTCACATGAGCCGACTCGGCGGCCTGCACCATGACGTGTTTGGATGTCCCTAAAAGGGACGCGGCCGCAGTTGCAAGATCAAAATCAAGTGGATCTTCAACATCGCGGGCAACCAGTGAACGAGAAAAAAAGTGGATATGTGGCAATGCGTCAGCCAATCGCGCTGCAGCGTAAAGATCGGCGAGTGTGGAGAATCTGTATTCGTCTTTGTCTCCATCAAAAACATTCGGGGCAGCGCCACCAGTTCCAGTGTAGGATGCTGTGCCGCCAACCTTAAGATCATGTTCAGGCAACTGTCCCGCTAGCAAGATGGTGTCTGGGCCATCTTTTATTGCGCGTTCAATCAAGTCCTTGGGATAAAACAAGCTATCCCCTACAAATTTTCCACCTGCGTTTCCAATCACCTCGACTAGAGTATTAGGTGCATCAGTCACGCCAATAGTTGTCAAAATCTCAACTGCAGCTTCGCCAATCATAGTGATTTGGCGCTCATCTAATGGAGCCCATCTCCCACCCGTTGCAGCAAGATCTGGTAATACGTCTGATGCCGGATCAGAGGTTGTGGACTTCCGTCCCCTGCGCGCCATCAGCCGAGAGCACCTGACTGATCGAGAAAGTAATCCTCACAAACACCTTCTCGGTTTACATCGGCAGTGCAGCAATGCAATCCGCCCCCAAAGGCATAGGCATCCCGTAAATCGACCGATATAACTTCCATACCAAGCTTATCCATTTGCTCAGCCTGATAAATTTCTGAGGCCTCCACGCAAACCGTTTTAGGATCCAACACCAACACATTCATACTAAGCCATGTTGAGGAATAGCATAAGGGAGGAGGCGCATTATGGGCTGGTTGGGCTGCGTCTACAATCTCCCAGCCATTTTTCTCAAACAAACTGCGTTGTTCAGCAGGTAAGCGTCGCTGAGGGTTGTTTAGGATCAAACCTGGCCTCAATGGTGTAAACGTAGCATCGATATGGATTGGATACGGGTCACCTGGAAAGTTGACTGTGTGCACGCGATGACTAGGGAAATGTCGGCGCAGCCACTCGATTCCTTTAAGATTGGTCGTGAAGCCATGTTGCACAACTAGATCGCGTCCAAAGCGCAAAACATCCGCAGCATCAAACAAGGGCTCTTCTTCAGTTGTCACAAAAAACTTTTCTGAAGCCCATTTTAACCGCTTTTCAACGCCAATTTTATCCGAGAGGTAGTCGGGATGGTAGTCTTCGTCTGTTAGGCGAGGTTTTGGTGCCGCTTCATGGCGAAAATTGGGATCTTCATTCCAGTATTTCTGAAGCAAGGGGCGATAGCAGAGATATTCAAACCATCTACAGCGATAAGACATCGTTGCTTCTAAGATTTCTGACCCCACAGTCAGTAAAACATCGCGCGGAGGCATACAACCGAACTGGCTCTTTGTATGAAAATCTGGTGTCGTAGCAGGCTGTGCAAAATCAATGGGCGTTGGCCGATCTACTTTGACGCCCCGGCCTTTCAGCATATTGGCAAAATTATCTAATAATTCGTTGGCGCGATCGATAGTCTCTTGTGGGCGGCGGCCCCATTGACCGCGCATATCGCTGTCTTCCGGAACTTTTGCATCAAGCGCGGGTTCTTCCGGGGGGATATGACAGTCATCAGCTCGGCCGACAATGACATGTTTCAGAGGATCCCACTCGTTCCAACTATTAACAACTATGCTCATACCAAGCCCCTACAAAAGAATTATCCTAATCGCACTTTCAACAGTTTCACGTTGGATGCAATCAAAATCAAAACACTTTGACAGGGACATAGATATTTCTTTCCAAGCAGTTTTATTACCCTTAGAAATACGTTATTTTCGTCAGATTGGAAACACAAAACCCTTTGCAGGAGCATCGTATTGATAGGCTAGGCTATTATAGCATCTCTACAATAGAGCGTAGAACTTCGATATTACCCTCTCCAACACCATCGTCTAGAAATTTTCTATTGGCACTGTTCATGGCGATAACTACTTTTGCAGTGCGGTCAACATAAATATACTGGCCATAAACACCACGCGCAAAAAACTCGCCCTCTTTGGGATTATTGGCAGCAATCCACCACTGATACCCATAGCTATCTTCCCCAGGAAGGGTTTTTGCACTTGCTGCAGTGGAGCTTCGTACCCAAGATTTGGGAACAATCTGTTTTCCGCCGTATTCACCATCTTGCTGGATCATAAGCCCAAAGCGAGCATAATCTCGCGTTGTAAGGTTTAATCCCCCCAGTACAAAAGCGACGCCTTCGCCGTCTGTAATGTAATAAGGGGCCTGCTCAAGCCCAAGATATCTTATAATCTTATCTGATAAGAGATCAGGAATCGAACGCCCTGTCGCGCCGCGCAAGACCATACCAACAACATGCGTATCAATAGAGACATATTGCATCACCTCTCCGGGTTCAGCCGAGCGGTCTTGCAATTTTGCTGCAAAACTATCCAAAGCTCCACCGAGGGCAAGCTCACGTCCCATCCGATTTATATCCGAATTTTTATCACGGTATTCTTCATCAAAAAGAACCCCACTGGACATCTGAAGTACATTGCGCAAACTCACTTGACCGTAGGCGCTCCCCTTTAAAATGGGGACATATTTGACGACTGGATCATCCAAAGAGCCAATGGCGCCTTCTTCTAAAAGAATACCAGTCAGAGCAGATAAAAAGCTTTTTGCAACAGACCACGATACGCGCAAATCATTCGGCTGAGTTCCAAGATAATAATTTTCATAAGCTAGCTTGGCTTCCTTGAGAATGACCAAAGCAGTGACACGGCGATCGGCTATCCATTCCTCTAATTCCAACGTTAAAGCCAAACGACTGGTTGTAGAAAAATTGCTCACGGGGCCATTACCACGCGAAACTGGCGTATGCGGAAATGCATGTTTCATATGGCTGAAGTTATGAATTATTCTATTGGCAGAAAATAAAGTGTTCACTGCAAGCAAGCGCTTTAATTCGTTCCAACGCAATAGAAGGACAGCACGCAAAACCAAGGTGATTGGGATCAATGCTCTGAGTGCGCGTTTGCCATATTTTTTCATCTTTATTCAGCTCTAAAAAAATTATGTTTGAACAGGCAGACATATGATAGATAAGACAACTTCATAACAAAGCACCAATAATTGGAATTTTGGTTATATCAGAAATTTAAATTATCGTTGACTATGCCTGAAGCTATCGGCTTATTTTCTCCTGAAGACCGGATCGACCTTGGCGCTTTTCGAGTTCGTTCATAACATCCGCAAGCATTACATCGCGCGATTTAAGCATCACTAGTAAGTGAAACAGAACATCCGCTGCCTCGGAGACAAGCTTGATCTTGTCGTCTTTAATGGCTTCTATAATAGCCTCGACAGCTTCTTCTCCAAATTTCTCAGCGCATTTCTCGGGGCCTTTGGCCAAAAGCTTGGCAGTCCAGCTTTTCATAGGATCATTTTTAGCGCGCGATTCGATAATATCAAAAAGCTCTTCTAGGGTCATATCTACAGCCTCACAGCAATGCCTGCCGCAGCCATATGGGCTTTGGCCTGCGAAATTGTATATTCACCAAAATGAAAGATCGAGGCAGCAAGCACGGCTGAAGCACCACCTTTTGTAACACCTTCGACCAGATGATCCAAAGTGCCAACACCACCGGAAGCGATGACGGGAACACTGACCGCATCGGAAATAGCGCGGGTCATAGGCAGGTTAAACCCCACTTTTGTACCGTCACGATCCAGGGAGGTTAGAAGAATTTCCCCTGCCCCTTTTTGGGCAATCGTTTTTGCAAATCCCACAGCATCAATTCCCGTTGGTTTGCGGCCCCCATGCGTGAAAATCTCCCATTTCCCTGTTGCAACAGATTTGGCATCAATCGCACAGATGATGCACTGGCTTCCAAAATGATTTGCAGCCTCGCTGATGACGTCAGGATTGGCAACGGCAGCTGAGTTAAAGCTTACTTTGTCTGCGCCTGCTAGCAGCAGAGCACGCACATCTTGCGTAGTTCGCACCCCCCCCCCAACTGTGAGCGGGACGTAACATTGCTCAGCAGTTCGACGCACCATATCAAACATTGTGTCGCGATTTTCATGCGTGGCGTTAATATCAAGAAAACAAATTTCGTCAGCACCGGCTGCATCATAAGCACGTGCCACATGAATTGGGTCACCGGCATCGCGCAGCCCAATAAAGTTTACGCCCTTTACAACGCGCCCATCTGCTACGTCCAGACAGGGTATAATACGAGTCTTAAGCATTCAGCGTCTCTAGAGCTTCGTTTAGATCAAACGCGCCATCGTAAAGCGCACGCCCAGAGATTGCACCGTTCAAATTTGCGCCACAGTCACGCAGCGCAATAAGATCTTGTAATGAGGATATTCCACCTGATGCGATGACTGGGATAGAGACTGCCTTTGCAAGGGCTAAAGTTGCCTCTATGTTTGGTCCCTGCATCGCGCCATCACAGTTAATATCAGTATAAACAATAGCCGCCACTCCAGCATCCTCAAACGACCGAGCCAAATCTGTCACTAAAACATCTGTTTCCTTTGCCCATCCTTCCGTCGCCACACGCCCATTACGAGCATCTATGCCAACCGCCACCTGATTTGGAAATTTCTTTGCCGCTTGGCGTACTAGGTTTGGTTTTTCTACTGCAACTGTTCCAAGGATGACGCGCGCCAAACCTAAACAAAGCCAGCGCTCTATAGTGGCCATATCCCTTATCCCGCCTCCTAATTGAGCAGGTACTTTGGTTTGTCCCAAGATCGTCTCAACCTGTGCTACATTTACTGGCTCACCATCAAAAGCACCATTTAAGTCAACTAAATGCAACCACTTACATCCTTTTTGAACAAACTCGATCGCTTGCGCGGCAGGATCTATATTAAAAACAGAAGACGTTTCCATATCGCCACGTACAAGTCTCACAGCATTGCCGTCTTTAAGATCAATAGCGGGATAAAGGATCATAAATAGTCTTTCACAAAAGTGGGATAAACTGGCACATGGCATGGACCGCACTAAAATGCAACTTTGCACAATATTTACCTTGCCAACGGATGCAGAAATACGTCATCCTTAGACAACATCTGGAGGAAATAAAATGAGAAAACTTGTACTTATGGTCGTTACCGCCTGTTTCGGCATGACAATAGCCCACGCCGATCCAATCCATGGTATTTGGCAAACTATTGGCGACGACAATGGAAATTATGGCCATATTGAGGTCCAAGACTGTGACGGCAGTATTTGTGGAATACTGATAAAATCTTTCGACTCTTCAGGCAAACAGGTCGAGAGCGAAAATATTGGCAAAATAGTTCTGTGGGACATGAAGCCTAACGGCGAAGGTAAATATGGTGGTGGAAAGATTTGGGCCCCAGATCGCGACAAAACTTATACTTCAAAGCTTGCTCTCGCGGGAGACAAGCTTACTGTCACGGGGTGTGTTCTGATATTCTGTCGCGATGGTGGAATCTGGACAAGAGCTAATTAGGCGATCACTCAATCGTTTGCTCAATACAACCAGCCTTTAAGGAACAAACGAAACAAAGTCCAGTGATTATACTTCTTCATACTGGGGCCTTGTTCAAAGGCGCCTATGCCTATAGCTGAACCAATTGTCCTGATACTCTTTCGACCGTTTTTACAGTAGTCGTTCGCTC
This sequence comes from uncultured Alphaproteobacteria bacterium, assembly GCA_913031285.1. Classification (GTDB taxonomy): domain Bacteria; phylum Pseudomonadota; class Alphaproteobacteria; order Rhodobacterales; family Rhodobacteraceae; genus LFER01. The sequence goes on from CAJWEI010000027.1 coordinate 8,739, forward strand.
AAATGCGTAACCCAGTATGCTTTCTTTATTTACAGTAAATAACTGTCCGCCAGACACTTTTTAAGGTTTCCAAGTCAAAAAGTTGCTTATAAGGCGCAAACCGGTTGCCGCACTTTTTTCTGGATGGAACTGTGTTCCGACCATTGTATCACGCCCAACTATCGCTGTTATCGGACCACTGTATTCTGCATACGCCAGCACGTGGTCAGTTTGAGACATTACCATATGATAAGAATGGACAAAATAGGCGTGATCCCCTGTTTTAATATCTGCCAAAACTGGATGCTGCACTTTAAAAATCAAATCATTCCAACCCATGTGAGGTATCTTTAACGACGCATCTTTCGGCATGATGCATCGAACACTTCCATCAACCCAGCCCAGACCACGCGTCTTTTCATGTTCGTACCCATCTTTGGCCATCAATTGCATACCAACACAAATGCCCAAAAAGGGTCGGGCTTTGACTTCGACAGCTTCCATCATGGCCTCATACATGTCAGAGGCAAATAATGCGGCGCGACAAGCCGGGAAAGCCCCATCGCCAGGCAACACAATTCTGTCTGCACTTAGCACAACATCTGGTTCATTGGTAACGACGACGCGGCCGGCGCCTGTCTCAGCTGCCATCCGTTCAAAAGCCTTATACACTGAATGTAAATTACCACTTTCATAGTCAATGATAGCTGTTAGCATAGGGTTCAGAGGGCTCCTTTTGTTGAGGGCAAAGTTCCCAGCATTCTAGGATCGATCTCAATCGCAAGACGTAATGCGCGTGCAACCGACTTGAATGCAGCTTCTGCTATATGGTGACTGTTGAATCCGTGTATTTTATCAATATGTAATGTGATGCCACCATGGGTACTGAAGGCTTGAAAAAACTCTTGCACCAATTCAGTGTCAAAAGCCCCAATTTTTTGCGTTTGAAACCCAAGATTGCAGATTAAGAATGGCCTTCCAGAAAGATCAAGCGAAGTGCGAACTTGCGCGTCATCCATGGCCAAGGGACAATTGCCGTATCGGCAAATGCCAATTTTATCTCCAACGGCCTGAACAAATGCCTGCCCCAGAGCAATGCCACAATCCTCAACCGTATGATGGTCATCAATGTGGGTATCCCCTTTGGCACGAATAGTCATGTCAATCAGCGAATGCCGTGATAATTGATCCAGCAAATGATCGAAAAATCCAACACCGGTTTGGTTGTCGTATTGACCACTACCATCAAGGTTGATAACGACACTAATTTCGGTTTCGCTGGTTTTGCGGTTTACTTGTGCTAGGCGCATATCATTATCCAATTGTTTCTTACCCGCCTTATACGCATGCGTTCACCTAAGGCCAAGTCCCCTGCTTGCCACAGGAACCAACACAGTGCATAACATAAAAAAGTACTTAAACTTGAGGAAAATATGAGCGCTTGTGTTTTTGTCCAACTCCGCTGCAAACCCGGAACAACCTACGATGTGGCTAATAGAATAGTACTGCGTGAAATGCACTCAGAGCTTTATTCTACTAGTGGCGATTTTGATCTTCTTCTCAAAGTCTATGTCGGTGACGACGACGATATTAGCAAGTATATCAATGAAAAACTTCTCGACATCGAAGGCATAGAACGATCTCTTACCACACTGACATTCAAGGCATTTTAGTCTTTGATATATTTCCAACATCTCAGCTTTAAATTCTTAACCTTCAAAATGCAAATTAGAGCCAGTAACAGGCATCTTTATTTTAAGTAGCTTTTCGAGCAGTGGCAATCGGCAAAATAAACAGCTAAAACCGCCAAATTCAAGATTGCTTTTATAAGTCCAAGTGCTCTTTATGATTGGTTCATATTCTAAAAAACCGGTTATGGATCACTTGCCTGCACATATTAAATGACGGTGAATAATCTGGATATTACAGGATGAATTGATGGCCAAAACGGTAGCAAAAATCTCAACCATACCGGTAATCTGCCTCTGATCACCGTTGCCAATAAAAATAGTTTTTTAACGCTAGGATGATATTATTCCCAGCTATTATTACATTTTGAAATCTTGACTTTACTCAATGAAATTTGCGCTTAATGTCTTTAACTTAGACATGGTATCAATGGAAAATTGTGCCTATTTTTGAGATTTTAATGTTGAAGATTTGGCTTAAATCATCAAAAAGACCAGATCGTTAACATCCTTAAAGTTTGATATGCACAAGTAGATTTTAACGTTGGGCGTTAGGAAAAAATAATTGCGTATCATTTAGACGGAAATTTGAAATCGCTAATTGTCCCTCAGGCCCAGTCAACCAATTAATAAAGGCCTGTGCCGCAACCGCATCAACATTTAGATGCTTTTCAGCATTTACTGCAATGACACCGTACTGATTGAACAAACGTCTATCGCCCTGGACTAAAACAGCTAGATTGCGTTTATTGGTAAAGCTCAGCCAACTGGCTCGGTCCGTCAGAGTATAAGCCTCCATTGACGCCGCCATATTAAGAGTTGCCCCCATGCCTGAACCAGTTTCGCGATACCAAGTCCCTGAAGCCGACACTGTATCGACAAGTGTTTCGCTCCAAAGTCGCTGTTCGGCTTTATGAGTACCGCTGTCATCACCGCGCGAAACAAATAGCGCTTCCATCTTAGCGATCTGGCTAAGGGCTTTTGTAACATTTTGCATATCCAAAATTTTTGCAGGATCTTCAACAGGACCGACTACAACAAAATCATTATACATCACATCAAACCTCCGAACGCCCCATCCTTCTCTTACAAAAGCCTCTTCCGCTGCTCTTGCATGGACCAACAACACATCGCCATCACCATTTCGAGCGTTTCTAAGCGCTTGCCCCGTTCCAACAGCCACGACCCGCGCTTTAATCCCGCTATATGCTTCAAACTTTGGTAAAATGGCTGACAGCAGACCAGAATTTTGAGTCGAAGTTGTCGATTGAATGATAATATACTCTGATCCCACGGCAGACAAAGCCGAAACCAAGAAAAGAAAAGTAGAGAACGCAAATTTTTTGGCTAGGTACATGACTACTCTTTTATATGGCTCAACAAAGGCTTGCCAGCCAGAAAGCTGCTTACCAAGTCATTCTGCGGGAAGTTGAAAAAATCCATTTTTGTCTGTTGAGCGACTATGCGGCCCTGGTGCATTAGAACAATCTCGCTTCCCAATCGTTGCGCTTGTGCTGGATCATGGGTCACCATAATAACCTTGACGCCCAAATCAATCGCATCTTGAACTAAAGCCTCGACTGCAACGATCGCATTGGGATCGAGGCTTGCGCAGGGTTCATCCAAAAAAAGTATTTTAGGCTCTAACGCCAACGCGCGCGCCAAACAGAGTCTTTGCTGTTCGCCACCTGACAAACGGCGCGCCGGAACATTGACCAGATGGTCGAGCGCAGCGCGCACCATCCAGGTGGTTGCGATACGTCCCGCCTCTTGAGAGTTATGACCGCGAACCTTTAGAGCAAAAGAAATATTGGCAAGTGCTGTCCTGCGTAAAAGGACTGGCCTCTGAAAGACCATAGCTTGCTGCGAACGATTTCCGTACTCTTTGGGAAACCTCACTGTTCCAGTATCTGGTTGGCTCAAGCCGTGCATGACCCTCAACAGAAGACTTTTGCCTGCCCCATTCGGCCCCAATATCATCGTTGAGCATATCGGAGCCAAATCCAAGCTGGGAATATCAAGGCGTAACTGATCTCCAAAACCTAACGTGATATTACGAAGTCCAACATGTAATTCAGACATGCATTGCCTCACGTCGTCGCGTCCCTACCACAGCCAAAGCTGCATTCACCAGTATCGCAATCAATACCAAAATAGTCCCAAGTGCTAGTGCAACTGACAAATTTCCTTTGGAGGTTTCAAGCGCTATGGAGGTTGTCATCACACGTGTCAAATGGTTGATGTTGCCCCCAACAATCATCACCGCTCCAACTTCGGCGATGGCTCGCCCAAACCCTGCTAGAAGGGCTGTCAGCAGCGAAAACCTCGCTTCCCATAAAAGCGCCTGAAGTCTCTGCCAGTTGTTCAAACAAAGTGATGTGAATTGATCCCGATATTCTTCGTGCACAGCTTGAATTGTTTCTCTGCTTAGCGCAGCAATGATTGGAGTAATCAAAATGGTCTGTGCAATGATCATGGCAGTCGGCGTGTAGAGCAAATCAAGGACACCAAGTGGGCCAGCGCTTGACAACATAAGGTAGACACAAAGTCCAACGACAACGGGAGGTAACCCCATCAGAGAATTTACAAAAATAATTATTCCTTGACGTCCTCGGAACTTGCCAACCGCTAAAAGTGCCCCAGTTGGCACGCCCATTAGCGCGGCTAAGGCCACAGCCATCAACGACACTTGCAACGATAGGATAACAATAGACCAAAGCTCTGCATCGCCCGTGAAAATCAAGGTTAACGAAGACCAGAATGACTCTGTAAAATCTTGCATTTATTTGACTTATTCCTGTATCAACGAACCCACACAAAAATCGACCGCTATCAGTCAATCAGGCAACGCAAGCGCTTAGCCAGTCTACCTGCTTTGATTTAGGGTACCATTTAGAAAAATATATTAGCAAAGCACCTTAGTTGCCAATCTTATTCGTCAAAATTCTAAGAGGCTTGTAGCATTTCCCATACTCTGACGGGCGTAAACGGCATATCAACTTGTTTAATACCACGCACCCACACAGCGTCTTGCACCGCATTGGCAACGGCGGCAAGCGCACCAACTGTTCCTGCTTCGCCACATCCCTTTACGCCCATCGGATTCGCAGTCGATGGTACGGCCTCTGTTACAAAAGACATAAAAGGGACATCGCTGGCCCGCGGAATGCCATAGTCCATAAAGCTTGCTGTTAATAGCTGCCCATTCTCATCATAAACCACGTGTTCGGTAATGGCTTGTCCAATGCCTTGAACCACTCCACCATGTACTTGGCCTTCAACCAGCATAGGATTGAACAAGTTGCCAAAATCATCAACCACCGAATATCGGTCAAGGGTTACCTCACCTGTTTCCAAATCAATTTCCACTTCCGCGATATGAGCTCCATTTGGATAAGATCGGCCATCCAAGTCCGCCCTCGCCTCGTGAATCAGCAAATCATTCCGCCCGTCGGACCGTACCATTTTGGCACACTCTAAAAGGCTTGGACTCAAGTTCGAGCCCACAATGCGAAAGGCCTCATCATCAAATTCTACATCGTCAAAGGCAACCTCAAGCTTTTCGGACAGGTAGTTTTGAAAAGCTTGAATCATAATATCTACTGTTACCAGTGTAGCGTTATTTTGCGTCGTTGCCGAACGTGATCCTCCCGTTCCACCACCTTTAGCGATCAGATCGCTATCACCTTGCACAACTGTAACAAGATCAACTGGAATCCCGGTTTGATCAGATAAGAATTGGGCAAAAACCGTTTCATGCCCCTGTCCGTTAGATTGTGTCCCAACGAATATATCGACTGTCCCATCTTCTTTGAAGATAATACTGGTGCCTTCGGACGGGTCGCCAAGGATACTTTCGATATAATAGCAAAGACCCTGCCCTCGAAGCTTGCCTTTCTTAGCACTTTTGACTTTTCTTGTATCAAATCCTGCGATATCCGAAGTCTGCTCTGCTCGCGCCAGCACCCGAGCAAAATCCCCAACATCGTAGGTTTCTCCAGTTGTCGTTTTATAGGGAAAAGCCGAAGGCAATATAAAATTCCTGCGTCGCAATTCCCAAGGGTCTATACCCAGTTCACGCGCTGCCCGATCCATTGTCCGCTCAAGCACATAAATGGCCTCGGGCCGACCGGCTCCACGGTAGGCATCTACTTGGGTCGTATTCGTATATACACCTTTTACGTTCAACCAACTGGTTTGAACATCGTATGTTCCCATCAACACTTTGGAGAATAGTTCGCTTTGAATAGGCTGCGCGAACTGAGAATTGTAAGCACCCAGATTGCAAACCGTATTCACTCGGTATGCGGTTATCTTATAGTCTTTGTCAAAGGCAAGTTCTGCAAGTGATACGAGATCACGGCCTGCATTATCGCTCAGCATGGCCTCAGTGCGCTCTGATATCCAATAAATGGGTCTGGATAAAAGCATCGCAGCATGAGCACAAAGATAAGTCTCAGGATACATCATCGCCTTCATCCCAAAACCACCACCGACATCTGGATTCGTGACACGCACTTGATCTTCTTTAAGATTGAGCACTTTCGCTATTCTCGTTTTTGCTCCCCAAACCCCCTGACCGTTCACACAGACGTGAATTCGATTGCCATCCCATTCAGCATAACAACCTCGAGGTTCAATTGAATTTACAATTATTCGGTTATTAACAACTTTAAGAGCAATGCTATGAGCCGCCTGATCAAATGCGGTTTGCGTGGCTTTCACATCTCCTACACCCCAATCAAAAGCAAGATTTTCAGGCGCTTCCGGGTGTATCGTCTCCCCGCCAGGGGCGATTGCAAGGTGAACAGGAAGCTCGTCATATTCACACTCGATAAGTTCTGCCGCATCCCGAGCCTGCGCAGGGGTTTCAGCCACGATGACTGCAATGGCTTCTCCGACAAACCTTACTCGTTTATTGGCCAACATCGGGCGAAAAGGGGCCGCACCTTGGGATCCATCAAGGTTTTTGACAATTGTGCCATCCAATCCAACGACTACATCGGCAGCAACTAAATCGCCATACCCAAGCACCAGGTGGACGCCATCTGACTCACGCGCTGCCTCAAGATCAAGCCCGATCAGTTCAGCATGCGCAACTGGTGAACGGAAAACAAATGTATGGAGCGCGTCTTTGGGAATAAGATCTTCAACATAATGACCTTGGCCAGTTAAAAACCGGATGTCTTCTTTCCGACTTACAGATTGGCTTCTTCCAAATTTTTCCAAAATATAACCTTTATGTAGTCTTATAACACTCTACAAACCTCATGTAACGTGTGAAAAAAATTTGTCCAGCGTAGGTTCAAAACGTTTTTGAAAAAATACTCCACTCATGTCACGCTAGCTGTCACCATGAAAAGACAAAGCAGCACTTTTGGCTTTAATATTCTTTTCTAATTGACCTTGAAGAATTTATATCTGCGGCAATTGAAGATATATTAAGTCTAAAGTGTCTCTGACAGGCGTTACAATTCAGGGGATGACTATGGAGAGCGGCCATTAATTGGCCGACAAGCTTCAAAAGGAAGAAATTTAGGATGGATCACGTCAAATTCACCCAGATGAAAGACGGCGATAAGGAGATTACCAATTTTTGGGATCTCAATAGGCCGAACACACTAAAAAGACTGCTGACCGCCTTTTGAACGCCCTTGTGGATCTGGACAAAAGTCTATCCGGTCATCAAGTTACCCGCTTGGGCAATTCTTTACAATCAGCAACCCGGACTTGGCGCGATGAGGCTGATTTTGATTGGATTGTATCAACCCTTTTGCATGACATTGGGGATATTTTTGCTTCCTGTAATCACGATAAATATGCAGCGACGATTCTGCACCCCGTTGTAAGGGATCAATGCACATGGTCGTTGAAAATCACGGTGATTTTCAAATTGAATATTATACTCTACAAGTTGGCACCAATCCGAAAAAACGAGAAATACACAAAGGTCACATTTATTAAGACGACTGTGTTACATTCTGCGAACATTGGGATCAGACGAGCTGTGATCCCGATTACAATAGCAAACCGCTAGAATTTTTTGCAGGCATGAGCCATTATATATTTAACCAAGAACCATACAATGCTCGTGTAATTCGATTTGGACTGCGCAAACCCTTAATAAACCCTGTCAGAAAACAATAAATTTTGAGGTTGATAAATTCATCTCTTTTCCTTTTTAGGATAAGCGTCTAAGTGATTTTGCACAAAAACCGTAAATGGGACATTTAAAATGGCACTGGAAAAGAACTTTGATGCTGCCAGCGCAGAAACACGCCTTTATACGATGTGGGAAAAATCCGGGTGTTTTGCCGCCGGTGCCAATGCGAGCCGCAAAGATACTTTTTGTATCATGCTGCCACCACCCAATGTGACAGGACATTTGCACGTCGGCCATGCTTTTAATCACACCTTGATGGATATCCTAACCCGATGGAAACGCATGCAAGGATATGATACGCTCTGGCAGCCCGGACTTGATCACGCTGGCATTGCAACCCAATTGATGGTCGAAAAGCAAATGGCGGAAGACGGAGAGAACAGAAAACGTTCCGAAATGCCGCGGGATGAGTTTTTGACTAAGGTTTGGGAATGGAAGGGTGACAAAGGCGGTATCATAGAACAGCAGGCTCGCCGTCTTGGCGATAGCATGGATTGGTCGCGCTCAGCTTTTACAATGTCAGGCGCCAAAACAGCGCCTCAGAGCGAAAAGCCGGGAAATTTCCATGATGCAGTGCTGAAAGTATTTGTAGAGATGTACAACAAGGGCTTGGTCTATCGCGGCAAACGCCTAGTTAACTGGGATCCCCATTTTGAAACGGCCATTTCCGACCTCGAGGTCGAAAATATTGAAGTTGATGGTCTAATGTGGCATTTCAAATATCCGCTCGCGGATGGAGAAACATATGAATATGTCGAGAAAGATGAGCATGGGGCCGTCATTTTAATTGAAACCCGCGATTATATTTCAATCGCCACAACACGCCCAGAAACAATGCTGGGCGATGGGGCAGTCGCGGTACACCCTTCAGACACCCGCTATGCATCCATTGTTGGCAAATTCTGCGAAATACCAGTCGGGCCAAAAGAACATCGTCGCCTGATCCCAATCATCACGGACGCCTACCCTGACCCCGACTTTGGATCAGGTGCCGTCAAAATAACTGGCGCGCATGACTTTAACGATTATCAAGTGGCCAAAAGGGGCGGCATCCCAATGTATGCGCTAATGGATACCCGAGGCGCCATGCGTTCGGATGGTAAAGCCTATGCGCAAGAGGCAGTAATTGCCCAGAATATTGCGAATGGCGACTTAGCATTTGACGATGAGACAGTCGCTGGAATGAACCTTGTGCCAGATAATTATCGTGGCCTTGATCGGTTCGCGGCGCGTCGAAAAATTGTTGCTGATATCACGGCTGAGGGTAACGCGGTCATGACGGCAAATCCAAAGGCAGAAGAAGGGGAGCAGAATTTTATTCCACTTGTGGAAAAAAAGTCAATCATGCAGCCATTTGGAGACCGCTCCAAAGTGGTAATTGAACCAATGCTGACAGACCAATGGTTTGTCGATAGTAACAAAATTGTTGGTCCGGCACTTGATGCGGTCCAATCAGGTCAGATCAAAATAATGCCCGAAAGTGGTGAAAAGGTTTATTATCATTGGCTTGAAAATATCGAGCCTTGGTGTATTTCCCGCCAACTGTGGTGGGGACACCAAATTCCGGTATGGTATGATAAGGATGGCGGTCAGTATTGTGCAGAAAACGAGGCTGTGGCCCAGAACATGGCCGGAGAGGATACTATTATAACGCGCGATCCTGATGTGCTGGACACTTGGTTTTCCTCAGGGCTATGGCCCATTGGGACGCTAGGCTGGCCGGATAAAACCGAAGCGCTAGAAAAATACTTTGCCACAGATGTGCTCATCACTGGACAAGACATCCTCTTCTTTTGGGTCGCCCGTATGATTATGATGCAGCTTGCCGTCGTTGACGAAATTCCGTTCCATACTGTTTACCTACACCAATTAGTTCGCGACGCTAACGGCGAAAAAATGTCAAAGACACGTGGGAATGTGATTGATCCAATTGACATGATTGATTCATATGGTGCGGATGCACTGCGAATGTCAAACGCATCTATGGCCGCTCTTGGTGGCGTTCTAAAAATCTCAGAAGACCGTATTAAAGGCTATAGAAACTTCGGCACCAAACTCTGGAACGCCTCACGCTTTGCAGAGATGAACGGAGCTTATGAAGCAACGCGCCTCTCATCAGTTCCTGATATTAAGGCCATCGAGGAACCGCTAAATAAATGGATTATAGGCGAAACGGCAAGAACGCGCATACAAGTTGATAATGCCTTACATGCTTACAGATTTAATGATGCAGCTAACACGCTTTATGCATTCGTCTGGGGTAAAGTCTGCGACTGGTATGTTGAGTTTTCCAAACCACTATTATCTGGTGAAGACCCTGTTGCAAAAGCGGAAACACAGGCGACAATGGCCTGGGTTATTGATCAGTGTCTGGTGTTGCTTCACCCAATCATGCCATTTATAACTGAAGAGCTTTGGACAGAACTCTCGCAGCGCAGCAAAATGCTTATCCATGCGGACTGGCCTACCTATGGCCTAGAACTGGTAGATCTCGATGCTGATGGTGAAATAAACTGGGTGATTGCACTAATCGAAGAAGTTCGATCCGTCCGAATGCAGATGCATGTACCAGCGGGAACCAAAATTCCGATGTTAGTAACAGCAATGGATAAGCAATCTTTTCGAGCTTGGGATCGCAATAAAGTGCTAATCAAAAAACTCGCCCGGATCGATCACCTTGAAAAAACGTCTAGCTTTCCCAAAGGATGTGCTACCATCACCGTGTCTGGAGCTTCTTTTGGACTGCCTCTAGCAGATCTCATTGATATTGATGAAGAAAGGGCGCGTCTACAAAAGTCCCTCGACAAGCTTAACAAAGAACTTGGAGGACTTCGTGGTAGGGTAAATAATCCAAAGTTTATGGCAAGTGCTCCAGAGACAGTAGTTAATGAAACGCGCGCCAACTTGCTCCTTAGAGAAGAAGAAGAAGCCCAAATGAAAGCTGCGCTTGACCGTCTTGCAGACATAGCCTAACGAGGCGTGTATAGCATGTCCAAAGTCCATCCCTCTATCGGAATATGGCGTAACTTTTACGGTCGCCTTAAAGGCAAAAGCCTTAATAAAACGCAAAAATACCGTCTTAAAAATGACCTTGATCGCCTGTCCCCGGGATCTATTAGCTGGGAGGAAAATCCTGAGCGGCAACCGTTAGACCTAAAAAGTCTATTTGGGTGTAAGGATGTTTGGCTTGAAATTGGCTTTGGCGGTGGCGAACATCTTGTCTATCAGGCAAAAGAAAATCCTAAAATAGGATTTATAGGATGTGAGCCTTACTTGAATGGCGTCGCGATGCTGCTGGGTAAAATAGAAAGTGAAGGATTAGAAAACATAAAGATCTACCCTGGAGATGCTCGACATCTTTTTGATGTGCTACCACCTCAAAGTATTTCACGCGTTTTTCTGTTGTATCCTGATCCCTGGCCAAAAAAACGCCACCATAGACGCAGGTTTGTAACAGATGAGCACCTTGCGCCTCTCGCACAGGTAATGAAAACAGACGCAATTTTTCGTGTGGCAACAGATGTTGAGGATTATGTGCGTCAAACACTAAAAGAAGTCTTGGAAAACGGGTTTAATATGCATGCAGATTTGCCTCAAGATCAACTGATCCCATGGTCCGATTGGGTTTCAACTCGCTATGAACAAAAAGCCCTGCGTGAAGGCCGTACGCCACATTATTTGACTTTCAAACGGCATTAACAGACCACATTCATGACAGATTGACGTGCACAAGGGCATGGATCTCTCAAGCGACTTAGGGTATCTGAAACACAAAGCAAACGAGGAAATACATATGTTAGCACACGGAGCGCCCATTCCGATGACCGCACGCAAGTCAGGGCCGCTCATTGGGGAGGCAAATGTGCCCGGTGATAAATCCATCTCTCATCGATCACTAATTCTCGGCGCAATGGCCATTGGAAAAACAGAAATACACGGATTACTCGAAGGCCAAGATGTTCTGGATACAGCCAAGGCTATGCGGGCTTTTGGCGCAACTGTGACGAAACAAGGTGATGCACATTGGACCGTACAGGGCGTTGGTGTTGGTGGTTTTTGCGAACCCAAAGATTTAGTAGACTTCGGAAATTCTGGTACAGGTGTGCGCTTGATCATGGGGGCAATGGCCACGCATGCGATCACGGCTACATTTACCGGAGATGCAAGCCTTAGAGGTCGACCCATGGCGCGGATCACAGATCCGATCGCACTTTTTGGCGCAACCGCGCATGGTCGCTCAGGCGGACGACTACCGATGACAATCGTCGGTGCAAAGGATCCTGTCCCCGTAAAGTATAGCGTGCCAATGCCATCTGCGCAGGTCAAATCGGCAGTTCTTCTGGCTGGATTAAATGCTCCAGGGGAAACCATAATAATTGAAAGAGAGGCGACGCGTGATCATACTGAGCGAATGCTCAAGGGTTTCGGAGCAAATATAAAGGTCGAAGATACCGGTGAGGGACGCGTTATAACTCTTAAAGGTTACCCAGAGCTTGCACCACAAACGATCGTGGTGCCGCGCGACCCCAGTTCGGCGGCATTTCCTATCTGTGCAGCTTTGATTTGTGAAGGATCAAATGTTTTGGTCCCCAATATCGGCCTTAATCCAACCCGGGCCGGCCTTTTTACAACACTGCGCGACATGGGAGCGAAACTAACCTATGAAAATGAACGAATCGAAGGCGGCGAACCAGTAGCCGACCTAAGAGCGCGTTTTTCTCCTAACATGAGGGGGATTGAAGTACCACCTCAACGCGCAGCAAGTATGATAGATGAATATCCAGTTCTTTCTGTTGTTGCTTCTTTCGCGCAGGGTCAGACAGTGATGCGCGGAGTTAAAGAACTCCGTATTAAGGAAAGTGATAGAATTGACTCTATGGCAGCTGGTCTTAGGGCGAACGGTATGTCAGTCAAATACGGCGAAGACTGGTGGATTGTGGATGGGCGCGGTATCTCGGATGTTCCCGGTGGCGGCCTTTGTGCAACCCATCTCGATCACAGAATCGCAATGTCACTCATGATCTTGGGTATGGGGAGTAACAAGCCAGTAAGGATTGACGACGGTGGCCCAATTGTCACATCCTTCCCAATTTTTGAAGAGCTCATGGCCCAGTTGGGTGCGAGTGTATGGCGAGAGAATAGTTAGATGTCAGTCTATGATTCAATTCGCTTCACTGTCGCTATTGATGGCCCTGCAGCTGCCGGAAAGGGTACGATTGCTCGAGGATTGGCTGATCATTTCGGCTTAGCATATCTTGACACTGGCCTGCTTTATCGAACTGTTGCGGCGAAAGCTTTAGGTGGTCACGATCCAATTACCGCAGCAAGTGAGCTTATACCCTCAGACATGACATCACAAACCTTGCGAAGTCCACAAGTTACGCAAATGGCCAGTAAGGTTGCAGTCATTCCAGAAGTACGCGCAGCTTTGCTGGTATTTCAGAAAAACTTTGCCTCTCAGGACGGTGGTTCGGTTCTTGATGGTCGTGATATCGGAACCATGATTTGTCCAGAGGCCCAAATAAAAATTTTTATCACTGCAAGTGTTGAAATTCGTGCAAAACGGCGTTTTGGCGAATTGCAAAACAGCGGTTCAAAAACAACGTTTAAAAAGGTTTTAAAGGATATCAAAGAACGCGATAAACGCGATATAACCCGCATAGAAGCACCTCTAAAACCTGCCTGCGATGCTTATATTTTAGATACAAGTAAGCTTAGCATTGTGACATCGCTTCAAAAAGCAATCGACTTCACATCTGAGGCTTATGTTAAAGCCATAAAGTTTAATCATTAAACGCTTAAGCCAACAATTTTGTAATCAAGTGCGCGGGTGTTGTTTAAATAGAGAAGGTGCTTGATTTATATCTGCAAAGGTCGTATGAGCGACGCTTGCGAATTTTGGACGACGGCTTTTCCCGCTTTGCCAAAACAGCAATACAAAAATGGAAAGACCAGTGGAGACAACCGCTTGGCCTGTAACTTAAATATAAAGGAAAATGAGACCACATGGCTCAATCAACATCTATGGAGGAATTCGAAGCACTCCTGAATGAAAGCTTCGAAATGGACACCCCCAGTGAAGGTTCAGTTGTAAAAGGCAAAGTTATTGCCGTTGAAGCTGGACAGGCAATCATCGATGTCGGCTACAAAATGGAGGGCCGAGTTGATCTAAAGGAGTTCGCCAACCCAGGCGAAGCTCCAGAAGTAAATGTTGGCGACAGTGTAGAAGTGTTCCTTCGCCAAGTCGAAAACTCAAAAGGCGAAGCTGTTATTAGTCGTGAGATGGCACGTCGTGAAGAAGCATGGGATCGCCTCGAGAAGGCCTATTCAGACGAGTTGCGTGTTGAGGGGGCTATTTTTGGTCGCGTCAAAGGTGGCTTTACAGTCGATTTGGGCGGCGCTGTAGCATTCTTGCCAGGTTCACAAGTTGACGTACGCCCCGTGCGCGATGCAGGACCGCTGATGGGTCTTAAACAACCATTTCAAATTTTAAAGATGGACCGTCGCCGCGGCAACATTGTAGTGTCTCGTCGTGCTATCCTCGAAGAAAGTCGCGCTGAACAGCGGGCCGAAGTTATTGGGAATCTTGCAGAAGGGATGTCCGTCGAAGGTGTGGTCAAAAATATTACTGAATATGGCGCTTTTGTTGACCTTGGCGGCGTAGATGGTCTTTTGCACGTGACGGATATGGCATGGCGCCGTGTCAATCACCCGTCCGAAATTCTGACAATCGGTGAAACAATCAATGTTCAGGTCATCAAGATCAATAAAGAAACGCATCGAATTAGCCTCGGAATGAAGCAGTTGCAGGAAGATCCATGGGAGCTTGTTGCGGGCAAATATCCACTTGAATCAATGCATACGGGCATCGTTACAAACATTACTGACTACGGTGCGTTTGTTGAATTGGAAGCTGGTGTTGAAGGACTGGTTCACGTTTCTGAAATGTCCTGGACAAAGAAAAATGTCCACCCAGGAAAAATCGTTTCAACTAGCCAAGAAGTCGAAGTCATGGTTCTGGAAATCGATGGTTCTAAAAGGCGCGTATCACTGGGTTTGAAACAAACTCAGCGTAATCCATGGGAAGTTTTCGCAGAATCTAATCCAGAGGGAACTCAAGTTGAGGGTGAAGTTAAAAATATTACTGAATTTGGTCTCTTTATTGGACTCGAAGGCGAAATAGACGGCATGGTGCATTTGAGCGATATCTCTTGGGACGAGCGTGGAGAAGATGCGATCCAAAATTTCCGTAAAGGGGACGTTGTCCAGGCCGTTGTATCAGAGGTTGATGTCGAAAAAGAGCGCATAAGCCTATCTATCAAAGGCATGGGCGCTGATAAGTTTGCAGAAGCTACTGGTGGAGTGAAACGCGGTGCTATTGTGACTGTGGAGGTGACCGCAATTGAAGATGGCGGCATCGAAGTGGAATACGAAGGTGCTAAAGCATTCATTCGTCGTTCAGACTTGAGCCGGGATCGTGCCGAACAACGGCCAGATCGCTTCTCTGTCGGAAACAAAGTAGATGTTCGAATCACCAATATCGACAGTAAAACGCGAAAACTTGGCTTGTCTATAAAAGCGCGCGAAATCGCAGAGGAGAAAGAGGCTGTCGAACAGTATGGCTCTTCCGACTCTGGCGCATCTTTAGGCGATATATTAGGAGCCGCCTTGAAGGGCGACGAGTAATCCATTTTTATAAAAATAAATCCCGCATATCTTTTGATTGCGGGATCTCCTGTTTCAATTGATTCGCAATCACTAGTAATGAAAGAATATTTTTCCTCCTAATCGTAAATTTTAATGAGAACTTAAAGAAAAAAAGGGAAAGTAAGCTGATTTTTAACATAATGATGAACAAAACCGTTCTTGCAAAAAACAAAGAGTTTCACAAACCGTTCATTCTTCCTATAGTATGCTAATCTAAATTTGTGACCGAGCTTGGGGGAAAAAATGATACGTTCAGAGCTGATTCAGATCATAGCAGACGATAATCCACATTTATTTCAACGTGATGTCGAGCGTATTGTAAACACCGTGTTTGAAGAAATTACTGAGGCAATGGCGAAAGGTGAACGCGTAGAACTCCGCGGTTTTGGTGCATTTTCGGTAAAACAGCGCGACGCTAGATTAGGCCGAAATCCAAGAACGGGCGCAGCTGTATCAGTAGCTTCGAAACGTGTGCCTTTTTTCAAAACGGGAAAGCTTTTAAGGGATCGATTAAACGGAAAATCATAAGTGCTCCGGCTTCTTAACTATATGCTTACTGGCGCTGTAGCAATAGCGTTGATCATGTTTGCGCTTGCAAACAGGGAAATAGTAACCATCAGCCTTTTGCCGGACGAATTTAGTTTTATAGGATTAAATTTTTACTTTCATCTTCCAATATTTGTTGTGTTTTTTGGTGGTGCAACTTTTGGAATCATGATTGGCTTTGTTATGGAATGGATGCGTGAATACAAATTGCGTTCTGAATCATCTCGTAAAACCCGTAAACTTAAAGGCATGCAAACCCAGCTTCAGCAGCTGAAAGACGAAAAATATGAAAATCAAGACGACGTTCTGGCGCTCATTGAGGACACAATAAAGGAACCAAAGAGATCAGCTCAGTTAATGTGAAAATTTGTGGCCTTACTTCTGAACGTTCCATAAAACACGCTGTGACGGCAGGGGCTGATTATATAGGTTTTGTGTTTTTTCGTAAATCTCCAAGATATCTTACTTTTAACCAAGCTGCAGACTTGGCAAAATTTATTCCAGAGAATGTGATGACAGTAGCATTAGTCGTCGATCCCACCAATGACCTTTTAGCCGATATAATGAGGCATGTTCGCATCGATATGATCCAACTGCAGGGAAAAGAATCTCCGCAGAGAGTGAGCGAAGTTAAAGAGCTGACTGGTTTGCCCGTAATGAAAGCAGTCGGGGTATCAGAGCCACAGGATTTAAGCATAATAGACACTTATGCTTCCGTGGCAGACCAACTCTTGATAGATGCAAAACCACCCAAAGGTTCCATCCTGCCGGGTGGCAATGGCCTTGCCTTTGACTGGAAATTGATCTCGGGCAAGCATTGGAAAGTCCCTTGGATGCTTGCAGGCGGGCTAAACGCAGAAAACGTTACTGAGGCGATACAAACTACTGGAACCGCTCAAATCGATGTATCCTCCGGTGTCGAAAAAGCACCAGGCAATAAAGACCCAGACAAGGTTACCCGTTTTATTCAAAATGCCAAACGTGGCCCATTAAGTGCCTGAAAATGTGAGCAGTGGTCTAGTATCTTTTGCGCTACGCAATTACTTTCAAATATCGTTATGGTGTTGCGTCATAATTTAGCAATGCTTGTACCTTTACCTCTCCGATCAAGGGATGTAGGGGTAAAGTCGTCTAAGGTCGGAGATTTATTATGCCCAATGAACTTTTTAACAGCTTTATGACTGGTCCAGACGAGAGAGGTCGCTTCGGCAATTTCGGTGGACGTTTTGTGTCAGAAACATTGATGCCACTTATTTTAGAGCTGGAAAAACAATACGAAATTGCCAAGACTGATCTAAATTTCTGGGACGAGATGAATGAACTTTGGACAAATTATGTCGGTCGTCCAAGCCCACTGTACTTAGCCAAACGTCTGACTAATGAGTTGGGTGGGGCGAAGGTATATATGAAGCGCGACGAACTCAACCATACCGGCGCGCACAAGATCAATAATGTTCTTGGTCAGATCATTCTGGCGCGTCGTATGGGTAAAAACCGTATTATCGCGGAAACTGGCGCTGGCCAGCATGGAGTGGCAACAGCCACGGTATGCGCCAAATTCGGTCTAAAATGTATCGTTTATATGGGTGCACACGATGTTGAGCGACAGGCACCCAACGTGTTTCGCATGCGGTTGCTGGGAGCCGAAGTAGTTCCGGTTACATCAGGGCGGGGCACACTTAAAGATGCCATGAACGATGCGCTGCGCGACTGGGTGACCAATGTGCGGGATACGTTTTACTGTATCGGGACAGTGGCAGGTCCACATCCATACCCAGCAATGGTTCGCGACTTTCAATCAATTATCGGTAAGGAAGTAAAAGAGCAAATGCAACTGAACGAGGGCCGCAGTCCGGATACATTAATCGCAGCGATTGGTGGAGGCTCAAACGCAATGGGCCTCTTCTACCCATTTCTCGATGACGACGATGTCAATATAGTCGGTGTCGAGGCAGGCGGAAAGGGCGTAAATCAAAAAATGGAACATTGTGCTTCATTGACAGGAGGGCGGGCAGGAGTTCTACATGGCAATAGAACCTATCTACTTCAAGATGATGATGGACAGATTCTAGAGGGATTCTCTATATCTGCTGGGCTTGATTATCCCGGTATTGGCCCTGAGCACGCCTGGCTTCACGATATTGGGCGCGCCAAATATGTATCAATAACAGACGAACAAGCATTGGAGGCCTTTCAGCTTTGCTGTGAACTAGAAGGTATAATCCCAGCCTTAGAACCCAGCCATGCGCTGGCCTATGTGATGAAAATTGCCCCAAAATTGGATAAAAATCACATCATTTGTATGAATATGTGTGGACGCGGCGACAAAGACATCTTTACTGTCGCCAAACATCTCAATTTTGATATGAGCGAAGTTTGTTAAAATTATTCTACTAATATAAAATTGAATCATACTCGAAGAAATTCGATTTCTAGCCAGCAAACGGCACAAAGTTATCTCGATAAAACCGGTACCAGTTATCACCCATTATACAATTTACCTCTGTCTCTGACATACCAGTAGCATGCAACCCCTTGGATATATTTCTAAAGTCTCGATTACTTTCGAACCAACACGGCATTGGTGGAAATCCGGGACTAGAAGAAGATCCTTCTCCGTAGTCAATTTCTTTGCTCCAGCGGCCAATACGCATCCACTCAACTATGCTGTCAGGCTGATCCTGACAAAGGTCGGAACCAATCCCAAGATGCTCCAATCCGTAAAGATCAGCGGCATGCGCAATCATTTCACAGAAACTCTGTAACGTGCAGTCAGTTTTATCTCTGAGGTGATAGGGGTAGAGAGAAAAGCCAAGCATCCCACCAGCCGCGGTCACCGCCTTGATCACATCATGACGTTTGTTGCGCAACGCAGGTTGCCAGTCGTAAGTGTTTGCATGGGTAATGGCGATAGGCCGTTGGGAAATCTCGGCAGCCTCAATTGTAGACCTGTCAGCAGAATGGCTCATATCTACCACCAGACCGACGCGGTTCATCTCTTTAATTACTTGGCGTCCCATACGGGTAATACCAGGATCTTCAGTCTCATAACAACCTGTAGCCAAAAGCGATTGATTATTGTAACTCAGTTGCATAAAGCGCGCGCCGAGACTGTGTACAATTTCAACGAGGCCAATATCGTCTTCGATTGGGCTTGGATTTTGAAAGCCAAAAAAAATTGCAGTCCGATCCGTTGCACGCGCGCGATCAACATCTTCTGCCCACAGGCCTTTCATGATTAAATTGGGATATTGTTCAAACCAACGATTCCAAGCCTCGAAATTTAGAACTGTCTCACGAAAATTTTCGTGATAAGAAATTGTAACATGTACAGCATCCACGCGGCCCTCACGCATCTGCTTGAAAATTTTTGGAGACCAGTTGGCATACTGCAGATTATCTATAATAATATCAAAACTCCTTTATACTCTGATAAGGTTTGGCAACGAAATAATTCAAATGAAGAGTCAATTTGGTCCTCTATCTATATCCATACTACCTCGTCGCAACGTGTTTCTTTTCAAATATGAATGGCATTCATAAGGGGAAAATACTAATAACCGAGATCGTCTGTTGTCAAATCCTTGCTTAAAGACCAATTTGATTTTATTCTGGAACTTGTAATTTAGTCTATCTAGCCTTTTCCTTTGCTACCACAACTTTAAAAATTGCTCGATGTTTTTGTTAGTCTATGATTGATCATAGAATATGCGTTGAAAGATTATTGCTCATGTTAGACAAGAAAACAGAGATCAAACAACCCAATGACCATTTCCAGCGAAACCATAACATTGATTTGAACTGGCAGGTTCAGATTAATTTATCTATAGCTTTACTTTTTCTTTTTATTCCTGCCTCCTGGCTTTTGGCCTTTGCTTGGTTGGGCGACCTTATCGGTACTTTAATATGCAGCTTTTTTATATTTAATACACTTTTATTTATAATATTTATTTTGTTAAACGGCTCAAAGCTTGTGCGTTTTTTCTGGCTTTTTAATTGCAATATAGGAATTTTAGCTGCTTTGGTATTCGCAAGCCCTGGTGAAGACGCAGATCTATTTTTCTTGATTGTTTTGGCTGTGCCGTTTCTGGTTTTTTCCCGAAAAAAAGAACCCTTTTACTTACTGTTCTCTTTCTTAATTCCAATATTTTTTTGGTGTACTACTTATTATTTTGACCTCACAGGCTATTCGATGCAGCTATTGGGCATTCCGCTTATGGAACCCAAAATAGATTTGAACAATTTGAATACATCAATTCGTGCGACAGTGGGTGTAAGTCTTGTCGCTTTGCTAGGCATATTTACGCACCTTACCTCAAAAACCGAGCAACAACTTTATTTGACCAGCAAAAACGCGGCAGAAGCTTTAAAAGTCAAGGACAATTATTTAGGTAATATGAGCCATGAAATTCGTACATATTTAAACGGGTTGGTCGGAACAATCGAGGCTTTGGCTACTACGCAACAATCTCTGGGTCAATCCCGCACAATCTCAACGATCCGTTATTCAGCTTTTTTATTGTCGCGCGTTATTGATGATATCTTGGACGCAACAAAGATTAATGCTGGCCAGCTCGATATTGAAAACACGGAGATGGAACTGCGCCCAGTAATGGAAGGTGCCGTTATCACTCTGCAAACTATGGCAGATGATGTGAATGTGCGCTTAGCTCTGTCTATTGATCCAGATGTCCCAACTTGTATTTTGGCAGATTCTGGACGTCTGCGCCAAATTTTTCTCAATCTAATAAGCAATGCAATCAAATATACTGCTGATGATCTCATTGGCCGCACAGGCTGCGTTTATGTATCTGTGAATAAAGTGGCAAATTCTATACTAGTTATAAAAATACAGGACGAAGGTATTGGGATGTCGCAAGAGTTTCAACAGAGGCTGTTCCAGCCTTTTGTCCAAAGCGAGACCATTTTGACGCGACCAGTTAGCGGTACTGGCCTTGGGCTTGTGATCACTAAACAGCTTATCCATCAAATGGGTGGGATGCTCAACATTAAAAGCAAACAAGGCATAGGTACGACAATTACCGTTGAGTTCCCGTTCTCAGAAATCTCTCGACCCATAGAACCTTTCGGTATTCGACATTTAGAGATCAAATACCTGAGACAAGATGGCACAAGAGAAATTTGGAAACTTACTGAAAACCTGAAAAAGCACGGGGCAATCGTAACACAAAAACTTGTATCTGATGGGCGAAAAGACTTTGTCGCCACATCAGAAAGCGGTGTTATCTATCTATTGCAATCAAATACTTTCAAACAGATTACTAATTGGCAGGAACATATCAGAAAAATTTCCTCAAACCCTAAATTTGTTATATTATCCGAAAACAGGTCTGATAGCCTTGGCCACTTGGAAGAGGATACTTTTTGCATTCAACTTAATCCAATTCTGCCCCTAGAATTAATTAATGCACTCGGCGTTTTAAGTGGCCGCAAACGATCTTCTTTGACACAGCAAGAGCTACTTATCAGCCAAGGTTCGATACCTAAGAAAAATAAACAGCGTAAGGCAAAGGTTCTACTTCTTGTAGAAAACAACAAGATCAATCAGTATTCTATCTTAAAACAGCTTGAAGTGCTTGGCTATTCCGCTGACGTGGTTGGAAATGGAAGAGATGGCCTAAACCATTGGAAAAGTGGAAAGTATGATGCCGTTTTAAGTGACTGTAATATGCCTATTATGGATGGTTTTGAAATGACCAAAGCGGGAAGAAGATGGGAAAGAAAAAATAAAGTCAAGCCAATCCCCATCATTGCGATCACAGCCAATGCTTTAAGAGGGGACGCAGATAAATGCTTCGCCGCCGGCATGGACGATTACTTGGCAAAACCTGTCGAGATTAAAGTTCTGGAAGCAAAATTGGTGGCTTTCGTTGGGCTGTAAAATAACAATAGATGTGGCGTATCCTACCGAATAAGGCCTCTCTATTATTTTTAATTATGTTGAGATAAATAAACAGTAGCGTGACCATGCTGGTAAGCTAAAGCGCACCTTAATGAGCCTCTGCCCAGTGCGCGCCCTGCCCGGCCTCAACAATGAGCGGTACATCCAATTTAAGTACCGGCTCAGCTGCTGTTTCCATAACTTCTCGCACTACTTCCACTAGTGGACCTACAGCGTCCTCTGCGACTTCAAACAGCAATTCATCATGTACTTGTAACAACATCTTGGCCGGCATTGCAGCGATCACTTTTGGCATTCTGATCATTGCGCGACGAATAATATCTGCGGCCGCTCCTTGAATAGGAGCATTGATCGCAGCCCGCTTAGCAAACCCGGCAGTTGGACCTTTTGAGTTGATCTCTGGTGTGTGGATGACCCGGCCAAAGAGTGTCTCAACCCATGCATTTTTCTTCGCAAACTTTACAGTTTCATCCATATATTCGCGGATTCCGGGGAACCTTTGAAAATATCGATCAATAAAACCCTGTGCTTCTTTACGAGGGATACGGAGATTGCGGGCAAGACCAAACCCGGAGATCCCATATATCACACCAAAGTTAATTGCTTTTGCTTGCCGCCGAATATCAGATGTCATCTGATCAAGTGGAACATCAAACATCTCAGAGGCCGTCATCGCGTGAATATCCATACCTTCACGAAACGCTTTTTTGAGACTATTAATGCCCGCTACATGGGCTAAAATGCGTAATTCAATCTGGCTATAATCTAAACTGACAAGAACTTTCCCAGGTTCTGAAATAAAGGCTTCGCGAATACGCCGCCCGTCTTCGCTTCGTATTGGAATGTTTTGCAAATTTGGATCTGTCGACGCAAGGCGGCCAGTATTGGCACCTGCGATCGAATAGGAAGTATGAACCCTTCCTGTTTCGGGGTTGATATGGTCTTGCAATGCATCCGTATAAGTCGATTTCAATTTGCTCAACTGACGCCAATCCAAAACCCGCTTGGGAAGATCATGGATAGTTGCCAGATCTCCAAGAATATCAGCACCGGTCGCATAAGCACCTGTTTTTCCCTTTTTTCCGCCCTCGTAGCCAAGTTTATCAAACATCACTTCGCCAAGCTGTTTAGGACTACCGACGTTAAAGCTTTCACCTGCCAGTTCGTGAATGTCAGACTCAAGAGCAGCCATTTTCTGGGCAAACGTATTTGACATACGCGACAGCGTATCGCGGTCAACTTTGATTCCCGTCATTTCCATCTTAGCTAAAATTGGCACTAAGGGACGCTCTAAGCTTTCGTAGACCCGCGTTACTCGGGTCTGATGCAGACGCGGTTTGAGTAATTGCCAAAGTCGAAGAGTTATATCGGCATCCTCTGCCGCATAGGGCGTTGCCTCGGCGATGTTCACATGATCGAATGTAATCGCAGACTTACCAGATCCAAGTAACTTTCTAATCGGAATAGGTGTATGATTGAGATATCGCTCTGACAAAGCACTCATCCCATGGCCGTGAAGTCCCGCATGCAGCGAATACGAAATCAACATTGTATCATCAATTGGACCTATACGGACCCCATTACGAGCCAGAATTTTGGCGTCATATTTCATGTTCTGGCCAATTTTTAGAATCGAAGAGTCTTCCAGCATGGGTTTGAGTGCACCAAGCACCTCCACCAAAGGCAATTGACCGTCCGCCAAGCTATCAGATCCAAACAAATCATCTGAAACACCAGTTTTATGCGTTAGCGGAATATAACATGCCTCTCCCGGCTCAACACATAGAGATATACCAACTAAGTCAGCCCTCATCTCATTAAGCGATGTCGTTTCAGTATCGACTGCCACATAACCGCGACCCCTTATTTTTTCAATCCAAGCGTGAATTTCAGACATAGTACTCAATGCTGAGTATGCCACTCGGTCAAATAGGAGCATTGCAGGAGTTTGCATATCGCGCGAACTGAAGGCGGCATCCTCAATCACAGGCTCTGGTACACACAGCCGGTCCGCGATGCGTTTGGTCAGCGTACGAAACTCCATGCCAGACAAAAAGCCCAAAAGGATGTCTGGCTCAGGATCCTGTACTTCAAGATCATCCAGTGTAAATCCTAAAGGTGTAGCGCAATTCAGTTCTACCAATTGTTTCGATAGCATTATCTGCTCTGCATTATTTATCAGGCTATCGCGCCGCTTTGGTTGTTTGATTTCCCCTGCACGTTCAAGCAACGCTTCTAAATCGCCATATTCATTTATAAGCAAGGCCGCCGTCTTCACACCGATACCAGGGGCTCCGGGGACATTGTCAACGCTATCCCCTGCCAAGGCCTGAACATCGACAACCCTTTCGGGATAGACACCAAACTTTTCAAAAACACCATTGCGGTCAATACTGCGATTTTTCATTGCATCGAACATGACAACTCCAGCACCAACCAATTGCATGAGGTCTTTGTCTGAGCTGATAATGGTGACTTGCCCTCCAGCTTCTCGGGCCTGTACCGATAGAGTGGCAATAATATCGTCAGCTTCATAACCTTCAATTTCTTCACAAGCTATATTAAAAGCTCGAGTTGCCTCACGAGTTAGCGGTATCTGAGGACGCAAATCTTCCGGCATTTCATCACGATTGGCTTTATACAGACCATAGAGATCGTTACGAAATGTATGACTGCCCTTATCAAAAATAACAGCAACATGTGTAGCGGCATCGGATCCCGTATTACCTTCAACATAGCGTTGCAACATATTGCAAAAACCGCTGACCGCGCCAATGGGGAGTCCATCTGATTTACGGGTGAGCGGTGGCAAAGCATGATACGCGCGAAAGATGAACGCTGATCCATCAATCAAATGCAAATGGTGACCTTTTCCAAAAGTCATGATAAAAACCCTAATTTAGAAATATTCTTCATAAGCTGATTTACATGAGCCTCGGCGTCTTGACCATTACCTTTATGCACGCAAACCCGACGCAAGAGCCTTCCAAAAACAATAGGCGTCTTAAACAGCGCCGAATGTGTTACCGTAGTTTCAGCGATTAAAAGTGATTTACAATTATTTTTGCAGGAGAATGCATAGAAATTTATACTTCAAAAATCAGCGTTAGGTGCGATATAGGGTGCTGAAAGCGAACATTTTTTGGCATTATAAGTTCAATAATTAAACACAACAGTGGTCGTATTATGAGAGTGTTCTGAACAATTTGGCATACAAGAGCCTCAGCATGCATTTTTCACCGTTCAATAGGCTACTTGATTGAGATATCATTTTGCGATGACACTACTTTGTGAGACACCACTGGGTGCGTCTCACAAAGTAACCGTACTTAAATCGTAACGGGTAATATTATCCTAGAAAGATGCAAACAAATGATCCCATCGATACTAAAAAATCTACGTCAAAAACAAAAGTTTTCTAAATTAAACTTTTGTTTTCTATCTTTTGACCGTTACTATGCTAAGGCTGATAATGAAATTTATACGGGGAGTGCTCTAGTGGAGGTTTTTTGCCCGAGCTGCCATGTAGGATACTGTATACCTACTAGCAAAGTGCCAAGCAAGCCGCGCATGTTAATGTGCCGCAGCTGCAACTACGCATGGCGGCAGCCATTTCAAGCTAAATCAATAAAAAATACGGTCAAACGCCCTTCATATTCAAATACTGTATTGAAAATACTACGTGAGGAAGCCGCTATTGAGGCAAAGTTAAGGGACTAATCTAACCAACTTTATCGGTGCACTTATATTCTCTACCCAAGCGAAACCACCTAAAAGTTCCTCTTAATAATTTGCTAAAGCTAATTTTAACGAGGAGTCATTTGGATAATAATGCATAACTCACAAAGTTTCACTTTTGCGCTTATTTTTAAGAGATCCAGTTAGCTATTCTGCGGCCGTGTAACCTTTGTATATCAAGCTGGCGACGAAGGACTAACAAACCGCATCAAACCTTTCGCAACTAGCTTTTTTACTGAAAGGCAATCGTTACATTAAGTTTCAGCCAAGGTTCTCACCTTTGATAACCTTACAATTAACATATCACCCTATTTGTTAAGAAATCAGAATAAGTCGGTAGGGCGAAAGACTGGCCTGTCCTCCGCCCACAAACAAAACCCATAAGCTGACTGGGGGTTTGGGTCTATTACAATATTTTTGCAGCACAATGAGATATGATCAGTCTTATTAAGTGTTTCCGTTGGAGCGCCTTACTCCTCAGCAACATCAACCGCGATCTAAACTATCTAAAACTCGCATCTTTTAAAAGACGCGTCGTAGGCAGCCGGCTGAACCTACTCCACAGATAACATAATCAAAGCTGCGAAGTTCTAATGAACCAGTCTGGGCGGATGCGCCATGGATCCCCGATAGAAAGTCCTTAAGGATTTTTTGATATTCTTCCTGAAAATCATTTTCTAAGTTTATTAGTTAAGAAATAGTTTGTCTTGGCGTCAAAAACACGGCACGCGGCGTCAATCTGCCCAGCAGTATGGCTGACAATAAATTATTAGTTTGAACTTAAGCCTCTGATTTTTTGAATACGATTTTGGGTCATAGCAAAATTGCTTGCAACAGAGTGCATATCTCACTTCAACATAACTCAACCTAAGATATCAGCCTCACTCTTGAGAGGATGTCACCAATATTAATCCAATTCAGTTATTAATTTCAGGGCCCTCAGCCTCGCCGTATGTGAAGCCATACACACAATCTCAAAGGGTCAATGGACGATAGCCAGTTTCAACTTTACTAGCTTGAGATTAAAGTACCCTGCTAATATTCTTCAAACACATATTTAATACCAAATTCCTAAAAACGATCCTTTAGTAATTACTTTACCCCTAAGGGTCCCTTAATTATCCCAACTGGTTAGTTCCCTTCACTCACAAATAGGGTATTTTCTAAAGATGAAGACATAGCATCTTGTCATAAGAACGAGAGCTACGAGGCTATAGACGGCAGGTTTTATAAAGAGGTCCACAATGTCTTTTGTGAATAATTTGTCACGACTTATAGTCGGTTCATCCGACCATGTAGTTGCACTTCGAAAGTCAATAGTTGACGTAGCTGAGCATAATATTCCCGTTCTAATCTTGGGTCCAAGTGGGTCCGGAAAAGAGCTCGTTGCGCAATCACTTGCGGATATTTCTGGCCGATCTGGTCGGTTAATATCCGTGAATTGCACCTCCATCCCGCATAGCCTTCTTGAGGCTGAATTATTTGGATACGAGAAAGGCGCGTTCACCGGCGCTAGTAAATCTCATAAGGGGAAATTTGAACAAGCACACAATGGTACGCTTTTCCTCGACGAGATCGGTGATATGCCTCAAGATCTCCAGTCAAAACTATTGCGAGCCCTAGAGACTAAAACATTTACACCAGTTGGCTCATCCCGCGAAGTCGCAGTTGATTTCCGCCTCGTATGCGCCACGCACAAAAACCTTTATAAACAAGTTGTGATGAAAACTTTCCGCTCGGATCTATTTTTCCGGATCAGCGCGTTTCCAATTCGTATTCCCGCTCTGCGCGACAGATCAGAAGATATCGAAAAACTAGTTTATCATTTAGCACAGCAGTTGTCTTTGGGACTTGGAAGTGGAACATCATTCAAAGTTGAAAAGGACGCTCTTTGGCTCTTGAAAACATTCCCATGGCCTGGGAATATCCGCCAGCTAAGAAATGTGGTCGAATGCTTGATAATTCGAAGTGGCGGTAAGGTGATTACTGCTCAACAAGTGCAAAAAGCCCTGCGTGAACAAAGTCGTCAAAGGCTTCATAAAGAGGCCACAAACGAGGCGGCAGGCGGTTTGTCTCTGAGTAAAATTCAGTCTTCACCCGTAGAATCTATTACAGATTATAGATCGTTCTTCGTGTCCAACGGCAAGTTAATGATTGCGGAACACTTGAAATCGGTTGAAAAGGAAGTGGTGCATGCCGCGATTGTCGCTGCAGGAGATGACTATGATTTAGCTGCACAAATGCTTCATCTTTCAGTGCCGGAACTGTTTGAAAAAAAGCAGCTCCACGGGCTCTAATCCATTACTGAGTCAGAGTGACAAGAATCTGTGGCTAATACATAAGTCTAAGCATAAACAAAGTCAGGCTTGGAAACGAGAATAATAGGATAACGCGAAGAATATCGCTGAGCAGAAACGGTACGACTCCTCTGAAGGTTTCCAATATTTTGACATCGCCTGCCATTTTATTAATGATAAACACATTCAATCCCACTGGCGGAGTGATTAGACCGACCTCGACAACGATGAGAGTCAATATACCGAACCAAATTGCTGTTTCTTCTACACCCATTCCGAAATCAAGCATCATGATGACTGGAAAAATTACTGGGATAGTTAATAAGATCATCGCCATACTGTCCATCAGGCAGCCCAAGAATACGTAAAGCACCAAAATAGTAGCAACCACCGTAAAGGGGGAGAAATCCCCTTCAAGTATAAATATCGCTAGATGATTGGGCAGATGTGACAGCGCGATGAAAGAATTGAAAAACTCAGCCCCTAACAGGATTAGAAATATCATCCCGGACGTGATTGCCGTGTTCTGGATTACATCCATCAACGCCAACCAACCAAAGTTCTTTTGCAGCAGAGCAATAATACCAGTCCCTGCAGCACCCACAGCAGCCCCTTCGGTAGGCGTAAACCAACCTAAGTAAATACCACTCAACATAAAGGTGAATATGAAAACAACATGCCAAATATCACAGAATTTGATTAACCTACTTCGCCAAGGAATACGGTCTTGAGCCCGTTCAGAGGCTGGAAAAATTCGTACATAGATTGCTATAACTAAAATATACCCCAAAGCCGCAAGAATACCGGGAAAAAAGGCTGCCAAAAACATTTTAGCAATATTTTGTTCAGTTAAAATCGAATAGATGATCAGTATGACGGATGGTGGGATTAATATTCCCAAAGTTCCTCCTGCGGCAAGGGCCCCAGTGCTTAGAGACCCAGAATACCCAAGTCTTCGCAGTTCGGGCAGAGCCACTTTTCCCATGGTCGCAGCAGTTGCCAGAGAAGATCCACAGATTGCACCAAACCCGCCACAAGCACCGACAGCTGCCATTGCCACTCCGCCGCGCAAATGTCCTAGACAGGCGCTGGAAAATTGGAAAAGGGATTTGCTCATTCCAGCGCTGGATGCAAAATTCCCCATTAAGAGAAACAATGGTATGACAGATAAGGAATAGTCAGAGAATAAGTGCCAAACGCTTGTTTTAGTAACTGAGAAGATTGGCAACCATCCAGAAATCAAAGATGTTCCTCCAGCCCCGACCAGAAGCATGGCAAGCCCTATAGGAAGGCGCAGAGCCAAAAGTGCAAATAGCAATGGAAAGGCTATAATACCAAGCGTTTCGCGGTCCATTTCTTAGACCTTAAGCAAAAGCTTGCGCGCATCTCGCCCGGCAACGTAGAAGCAACAGATCGATAAAACGAAAAACGAAAATATTACTGGTAAAAATGGGATCCAGACTGGAATTTGTAATAGCATAGTCTCCTCTTTGTAATGCATCATGTCCTTTAAACCTAAACACATGCGACATCCAAAAAAACCAGCCACAAGACCAAAAATCAAAGAGCCCAATATATCAAGGCAGCCTGTCATCCAAGATGGAAAACTCGCAGTAACAAAGTCCACGATCACATTCCCCTTGCGCATAAAGCAAAGCGGTAAAAATGCAGCTACCGCTACAGCACAACCCATTTCCACAAGTTCAAAATCACCAACCATCGAGCTGAAGAAAAAAAGCCGTCCCAATACTGAAAGAAAATTTATGCTGACAATGGCGATGAGAACAAGACCTCCAAAGGCAGCAAGGCATACAACCGTCAAATCTAAGAAATACCCAAACAAATCGTTCGGGTATTTCCGTCTTTTAGAAAAATATGCCTCTTCAATTTTCATATTTTGAAATTAGATCCCGCGTTGTTTGGACAATTCCCGCCCCGTCCATACCATTTGTATTCGCTTTTGTAATCCAATCTGAAACGACTTGGTCCCCAACAGCTTGAAATGCGGCAAGCTGTTGGCCTGATAAAGAATGAAAATCACCACCTGCTTTTTTCGCCATTTCAAGAGCTGGTCCTTCGAACTCATCCCAAAGTTGTCCAGCAAGTTTTGCCAAAGACATTCCTGAATTGTTATCAATTACTGCTTTTTGAGAAACCGATAGGCTCTCGTATTTTGCTTTATTCATCAAGAACAAGAACGCCGTTGTGTAAAGCCCACGTTGCCCTGACACAGTCGTATGAGCCTTAGTTAATTCATGTAGCTTGAACGAGGGCATAATCTCGTATGGGACAACCATTCCATCGATCACACCCTTCGACAATGAAGGCGCCACCTGAGGAACGGGCATACCAACTGGCGTCGCCCCCATTGCACCAAGCATGCTACTAATAACACGTGTAGGGCCGCGGATTTTAAGGCCCTCCAGATCTGAAAGCTGAGTAACAAGCCGATTCTTTGTGTGTATTTTTCCAGGTGCATGGACATGCACAGTTAGAACTTTATACTCTTTTAGTTCATCTATAGCGATCGTTTGGGCAAATTCCTGAGCCGCCTGAGATGTCGCTTCGGCACTGCCAGGTAAAAACGGTAAATCAAATACTTCTAGTTTGGGGAAACGTCCAGGTGTGTAACCTGCAACAGTCCAAATGATATCAACCACACCATCACGTACTTGGTCGACCAATTGAGCTGGTTTACCACCAAGCTGCATGGAGTAATAAGTTTCAATTCTAAGCTCACCCGCAGATTGTTCTTCGATCCGATTGGCCCAAGGCCGAACAAACTTTGAATTCTGACTTGCTGGGGCAGGCGCAAACGAATGGAATTTTAAGGTCACAGCCTCTCCGAACGCGTTATCACTTAGTCCAAATCCAAGTATAAAACCTGCACTTAACAATTTGAACATTTTCATATATTCCAATCTCCCCATTAATTGACCGGCTGTTAATATAGCACTTTATTTCCAGAGACGATGAGCGCAACTTATATCCTTTCTGCAAAGTTAAAAATACCCAAATTGGTTGAAAATATCGCTTTTGCATCAGTCGCGTGAAGGAAACAAAAGCTTAAGTGATCCAGCCAAAACCCTAATGCGCCAATCATGGGCCAACGTGCCTGCTTCTTCACTTCTTTAAGTCAGCGGTAAAGAGCAAAACACTCTGGACGGCTTGTCGAATGGTGAGGTTTTATTTTCGATGATTACAGAATTCACTCCCATCGTTAAAAGCATGTTTGAAAAGAATTATTCTATTGACGCAGCGTCAATAGAAAGTTGTCAGCTTGCACCTCCGAATAAGAAGTCATGCCACCCGCTCGTCAATGATCGGGTTAGTGAGCGTACCTAGACATCCGATCTCAACTTCGACTGTGTCACCCGCAAACATATATACGGGTGGGTCGCGCCGATCACCAACACCACCTGGAGTACCAGACACAATCACATCCCCAGGCGAAAGCGGCGTAAACTGAGAACAGTAACTGATCAACTCCTCAACTGGAAAAATCAAATCAGCTAAGGAGGCATCTTGCATTACTTGTCCATTCAACCGAGTTTGGATCGCGAGCCTCCTGTAATCACCAACCTCATCAGGCGTGACCATATAGGGGCCAAATCCTCCACTAGATGGAAAATTTTTACCTGGGGTAAATTGGGACGTGCGTCGCTGCCAATCGCGGATACTACCGTCATTATAACAAGCATAACCAGCTACATATTCAAGCGCATCTTCCTGTGCGATATTGCGTCCACCACGGCCAATAATAACTGCCATTTCACCCTCATAATCAAACCTGTCCGAAAAGGCCGGCTTAATCATTGGTTGCCCATGGCCTACTTGCGAGTCTGCAAATCGCGTAAAAACAGTTGGATAATCAACATCAGGACGCCCAGTTTCAAGTTTATGTTTCTGGTAATTCAATCCAATACAAAGAATTTTGGCCGGATCTGGGATAACTGGCAAAAGGGTTACATCTGACCATTTTAGTTCAGGCTTCCGATCCACAATGTACAACATCGCATCATCTATACGGCCTGCAGTTATGGCAGCATTCAGAGAGTACAAATTGTTTCCCAAAACACCTCCAAGGTTGATAATGCCTCCTGGGACCACAGCCCCAAAGTTTGGTTGGCCCTTGCGCACAAAACTAATTATTTTCATTCTTTATCCATTCTCTATTTAAAAGCGTATACCGATTTGTTTAGCGTGCGAGGCTCGCGCGGCCAACCGACAATATCACCTCAAGCTTGGTTGAGATTTCCATCCATTTTTTATCTGTATTTTTATTCAGCACAAATAGATTATTTCCCGCTCCATAGTATCTTAATTCGCAGACAATTTTAAAATCTAAACATGCAAAATAATCACAGTAGTCTCGGATTAAACCCCATTCACCTACTTCATATAATTGATAGCCGACGCGCCATCTTTCAACTTTAAAGCAAGTCAATGTTTGATGCTCTTGTTTCGAAGCAATAAAGGCAGACGCCAACTCCCGATTAATATGCTGCACCTATTCGGCGCTTTAAGGCCCAGCTTTAACTAATACAATTGCAACTTTTCGAGACTCATTATTAGCAAATGTAAAATAGTGAGCA
>CAJWEI010000028.1 GCA_913031285.1 uncultured Alphaproteobacteria bacterium
ATCACGATGACCATGATGACCATGATGACCATGACAAAAAAGGCGATCACGACGATCACGATGATCATGGTCATGGAGCGCATGACCCACATGCTTGGCTATCAATCGAAAATGCAAAATCTTGGTTGAACTTGATTGCTGCTGAATTGTCAAAAGTTGATCCAGAAAATGCGGGCACTTATTTTGCAAATGCTACTGCTGGACGAGCAGAGATCGATAACCTGATCATAGAAGTTAATAAACTTTTGGCTCCAGTAAGAGGAGAAAGTTTTATCGTCTTCCATGATGCATACCAATACTTTGAGGAAAGTTTTAACTTCCCTGCATCAGGAGCAATTTCGTTAGGCGACGCTTCTGACCCCAGCCCGTCTAGAGTGGCCGAAATTCAAGAGCGTGTAAAAAATGAAGAAGTATCCTGTGTTCTTGCAGAGCCTCAATATAATCCGGGAATCGTTGATACCGTTCTATCTGGCACTGAAGCAAAAACGGGGGTAATCGACCCACTAGGCTTTAAACTAGAGCCTGGCCCAGATTTATATTCTCAATTAATTCGTAATATGGCTAAGACTTTAGCCGGTTGTCTGTAAAGATCTGCGAAAACCAATTGGCGTAATGTTGCGCCAATTGGTTTCGAGAAATTTAAATTCAATTTTTTTGATTAGGTAAAAAAATTAGTACTTATTTCGTTGTAAATAATGGGTAAAAGCTGTGAAACGAAATTTAGGTGAAACCAAATTGCGTAAGCGCCGTGGGAGTTCCGATGTTATGTCAGAATTTGATAAAATGCCTGCAATACTACGAAAGTGGTTGAACGAGGCAGTTTTGCCGTGGGGACCTAAGTCCGTAAAGCGCGCATACAAAAAAGCTTTTTTACGTACTGGCGATCCAAAACTTGCCTTGAATGACTTGGATAGGGTACAGGAAATTTTATTGTCTAAAGATCGAAAACATAACGTTGAGACCAAGGTTGTCGAATGAGAAACAACCGTCTTAAGGAGTGAAATCGGATATGTTAATTGATGATTATCAAGTTGAAGATTATATTTTAATTGAAAAGGCCAGAAATCTTCTTGTGCTAAAAAACGGCTAAGTTGGGATTTGCTTCATTTTATCAATACATGCGTGATAACCCTCAAAAGAACTTAAACAAATTGAGTATAAGTCTAAAATAACAAGGGTTCCAAATGCTTTTAGCCATGTTTCATTTTCCTCTTTCAGGCATCCTTTTCGCTCAATTCCAATTTTACAAGGTAGGGACTTTTTCTATATTCATTGAAAAAGGAGTTTGAACTGTTGTACTCGCCAAAACAAATTTTTTGGCCACTTTGCTAATAAACCCAGATGTACAGTTTTTAATATAACGCACAACAGCATCAACATCACCATTGGTCATTTTTCATGGTTAGTTTTATATGTAGCTACAAGACAAGGAATTTCACATTTCGTCCCAACTCGATTTTTCTTTCTCGCAACGTAAAAAATAATTCCGTAGCAAACGACACTCAAGTCTGAGCTGGTTTGATTTCCTCTGTCGTCTCGCAAGAACAGGCAGGTTCTCCAGATGTTGTAAGGCATCTGAAAATTGACTACTGAGCCCAAAGTATGTTTAGTCCTAATGACCGTGGTTTGAAACTATAAGTGTGTAATACGCGACCTTTAAATCTGCAGAGCTTATATTCCTAATTATAAGTCTATCCAAACGGGTTCCACGTTAACTTTATTAAAGAACAGCTGCAAACCCTCTAACGTGATACCTAATGTGCGGTCATTCACTAAAGGGTGTACATAGATCTGTATGCAGCTTTTTAATGCGCTATCGACGAACAGCTGAACCCCCATTTTGGCTCCATTGATCATAGAAAGTGGCGTTACGGCGCCAGGGCGAACGCCGAGGTTCTCCATTAGCCTTTCAGCAGAGCCAAAAGAAAGCCGACCAGTTCCTAGTTTCTCATTGAGTGTTTTTAGGTCTATTTGCCTGTCTTGTTCAGCAACCAAGAGCACGTTACGTTTTTTGTGATCTCGTAAATAGAGATTTTTGATATGACCACCGCCCTCTTCTGAAGGCAAAAATTGACCTTGAACTCTCTTGGATTCTTCTACGGTTCTCAAAGGCACATGGTCGAAGCGTAAGTACAAGATCCCCCACTTATCAAGTTTTTGCAGCATAGTATCTGACGATATTGGGAGACTGTCTTGGTATTTCGATGATGCATCCATCGCATCGTTCATTCTAAAACTCTTCATTGCTTAGCGCATACCTCTTACCAACGAGTAACTCTTTTAGCAAATGTAGTGTAAGAGGCCAGCATTTGCTGCTCAGAACTGCACATCGTATCTCTATTTTGAAAGATGTTTGATTTGTACTGCTGCAAGTAAGTTCGAATATAAGAGTATTCCCATGTTACAATGTGATGGTCTCTTAGAAAAGTCTGGAGATTGAGTGTCAGCAGAATTTTGTTTGAGTTTCTATGATTTTTTTTGATTATGTATCGAAAAAATTTATAAGTCTGGCGCGAGATAGATAAATCGCGCCAGACTTTCCTTTTATCGCGCTGGCAAAGGCATCCAATCGGTCATCGCAACATCGGCATGTTGGAACTGGGGCATCTTGGCGCCCAAATCAGCCATATTTTTGATGCCTTGCTCATTTAAAAAAGATTGAGTGATCAGTGTTGGTGGCACTATTACGCTTGCACCGGGATTTTCTCCCGCTAGCATTATGGCAAGAGAGCGAATGGAAACTTCACCTACAACCGCCGGATTTGTTGCGACTGTCGCAACCCAAGCCGAACCCGGCTCTCGCATTGCAGAAATATCTGCGGTTGAAACATCAGCAGAGTAAATATCTACTTGATCTGTCAAGCCAGCTTCATCCACTGCAATTTTAACACCTTTTGCAAATTCATCATAAGGCGCGAACATAACAGTAATATCGGGGTTTGCTTGCAATACGGAACGTGCTTGGTTTGCGTTAGTATTTGCAATTGGATTATCTAATGTGCCGAATACCGCAGCCTCCTCAATTCCCGAATTTGCAGCTAAGGTTTCTTCCCAAGCAACATTTCTACGATCTAGTGGAGCAATACCTGGAACGTATACATAACCGGCTTTAAAGGTATTTCCGTTATCCTTAATAGCCTGCTCAAGTGCTAACTTTCCCAGTAAATAATCAGATTGTTCTATTTGTGGTATTGCTGCATTTTCAACATTCACGTCAAAAGCGACAACCTTAATACCCGCATCAACTGCTCTTTGTGCGGCTTCCTTCATTGACTCGGTCAATCCGTGCTGAATAACAATTCCATCAACCCCAAGGGCTATTGCTTGATCAACCATATCAGCTTGCAAAGCCGCATCCTGACGGCTGTCAAAAATACGCAGATCCACACCCAGCGCGTCAGCTTGAGCCTCTACGCCACCTAAATATGCTTGAAAAAAGTCACCCGTTGAGAGATAGCGCACCAATGCAATTTTGACATCTCCCGCGTCATCAAATGGAGCGGGCATGTCAGCTGCAAAACTTGTTGTTGCTAGCCCAAATAATGACAGCATAAAGCCCACTAGGCTTACTAATTTTAGTTTTATTAGTTTCATTTTTTTCTCCTTTAAAGATTGTAGTAATTGTTTAATGATTGCCTCCCCGCACACGGGACGACAGCGCAAACGTGAAGATAAGAGCAACAACCAAAACAGCGCCCTTCACAAAATCCTGAGTATAATATGGCGCATTCATCATTGTTAATCCTTGAAGTAGAATTCCAACAAACAATGCACCAATGGCAGTTCCAAAAGCATTTGGTTTAGCAGCGCCTAAAACGGCAAAACCTATTAATGCAGCAGCCACGCTATCGAGAAGCAAATTATTGCCAGAAGCAATATCGCCTCGCCCTAAT
Organism: uncultured Alphaproteobacteria bacterium; assembly: GCA_913031285.1. GTDB lineage: Bacteria > Pseudomonadota > Alphaproteobacteria > Rhodobacterales > Rhodobacteraceae > LFER01. The sequence goes on from CAJWEI010000028.1 coordinate 3,894, forward strand.
CGCGCAGCTAACAATATTCCGCCTATAGAAGCTGTAACACCCGATATCATGTATGCTAAGATTTTATAGCCAAATACATTCGTTCCAGCTAATGCAGCGGCCCGCTCATTGGAGCCAATAGCATACATAAGCCGACCGTGACGGGTTTTTTCCAGAAAAACCCAAATTAAAACAGATATGATCAAAAATATTATAACCGGTACTGGGATTAGTTTTTCCAAAAAAAGATCGATTCTATGCCTACCCAACCATAAAAAACCTTCTGCAAAGGTACCATCAGCAACCTCTCCCCCCGGCAATCGCATACCGGTCGAAATTGAACGACCCTCGGTCGGAATTCTTTGCAAACCAATAAGCAAAAACATCATACCTAACGTTGCTAACAGATCTGGTACCCGCATTTTCACAATTAAAAAACCATTTACCAAACCAACTGCCGCTCCCATAAGCAGACAAGCTACCACTGCTATAAAAGCGTTCTGCTCCAATACAACCATCATGTAAGCAGAAAGCATTAAAGCGGAGGTTGCTACGGACCCAATTGACAGGTCAAATCCATCAACGACTAACGTGCAAGTTACCCCAAGGGCTAAAATGCCTGTTATGGCCACAGATTGAAAAATAAACACAGCCGAACGCGGCCCTGCAAAACCGTTGGCAAAAATACCAAAAAATAAAACTAATAATCCCGCAAGAAGGATGAACCCATAACGGATGGCAAACTCTCTTAGAATATTTCTGTTCATTTTAAACTTTCAACCTGTTTGAGAGTGTTTGGGGTTCCGGATACTTGTGACAACAATTCTGAAAGGTCTATATTTCTGTTTACATGCTCTCCGACAACGGCCTTTTCATGTAAAACAATTATTCGGTCTGCAATTTCAACAGCCTCATCGATCTCAGAAACAAACACCAATGTTGCGCGGTTATCTGAAGTGGCTCTGATATGCGTGCCAATATCACGCCGCGCTTTAATATCTACACCTTGAAAAGGTTCGTCTAGTATCAGTAGCTTACAGGTCTTTAAAAGCCAACGACCAACAATGACTTTTTGCTGATTTCCGCCCGATAAGGTCCCAATAGTATCTTTACCGCCTTGGCAAATTATTCCCATTGTATCAATCATTTCATTGCAACTTTTGCGTTGCCTTTTTTTGTTTATAAATCCAAAGTTAGAAAAGAATTTCGTAAAGGGTAACGTCAAATTAGCTTCAATATCAAAATCGCCCACTATGGCATTATTTGCTCGATCTTTGGGGCTCATATGAACACCGCTAGCTATTGCTTCACCAGGACTATTGGGTTGAAAATTCAGACCTTCTAAAAGTATTTTTCCGCTGGCTGGTTTTTCCAATCCAAATAAAATTGAAGAAAGCAAGCTTTTGCCGCTTCCTAGCAATCCGGTAATGACCAGGACTTCGCCACGCGAAGCAGTAATTTTTAGCGGCTTACTATCTTCTGATAGACGCAGATCGCATAACTGTAATATTGGAGATGACACATTAGAAACGTCGATATTTAAATCGCTCATTTTTTTGCCCAGCATTGCGGTAACCGCGCCTTCGTAGTCTAATTTTTCACCCTCAAACTCTCCAGATATCTGGCCATCTCTCATGGCCAAGATACGGTCTGCAATGGCCCTGATATCGGACATGCGATGAGAGATGTAAAGAATGGCGACCCCTTCTCGCTTTAGTTGTTCAATCACATCAAAAAGCCGTTTTGCTTCAATTGCAGATAATGAGGAAGTTGGCTCATCCAAAATTAAAAGCTTTGGATTGCGAGCAACGGCGCGCGCAATCGCAATCATTTGTCGGTCGGCTAAGCCGAGACGTGAGACAACTGCATCTAAATCGCCCTCAAACCCAATAGACTTTGCTATTGCTGAAGCGCGTGTTTTCATTTCTGAGCGGTTCAATAGGAACTGGTTCCCAGGCAGCGCTAAATTGTCTAAAAGAAGGTTTGAAGTGACATCAAGATCGGGAATGACGCCGTCATTGATTGATTGATGTACGGTAATGACCCCGTTTTTAGAGGCTTCAAGTGGTGATTTAGGTTTGAAAGATGATCCAAAAAGTTTGATGTCTCCTGAATCTGCCTGCTGCACTCCACAGAGTATTTTCACCAAAGTAGATTTTCCTGCTCCGTTGGCACCCATCAAAACGCTAACTTTTCCAGAGGGCAGCTTTATATCGATACCGCGCAGAACTTGGTTTGGTCCAAATGACTTTTTCAAATTGCTTATTTCGCAAGCTTTATTAGACATTATGTCCCCCTGATGTCATAATCTTGGGCACCTTTTTATCAAATGTCAAGCTTATTGACATTTGATAAAAAGGATAGAATGCTTTACAAGAGTTGGTAAGGAGTTTGTAATGATTAATGATAAATATGAGCCTTTAACGATCAAGAATTTACCGCAGCGCTTGAAAACTATTCCCGAATTAACTGCGCTCGTAGGAATAGACATAAATTCTTGGAAAGTTGAGGAGATCGGCGACGGTAATCTAAACCTCGTGTTTATCGTAAAAGGCCCTGCTGGATCTGTGATTGTAAAGCAGGCACTTCCCTATGTCCGACTAGTTGGCGATAGCTGGCCGTTGCCGCTTTATCGTGCTTATTTTGAATATAATGCGTTAACTAGGCAAGCCTCTCGAGCTAAAGATACAGTTCCCAAAGTCTTCTACTTTAACAATGATCAGGCCTTGATCATAATGGAATATTTGACACCTCATAAAATACTTAGAGAAAAATTAATTTTGGGAGAAAAAGTTGAAAATTTAGCAAACACTCTGGGTTCATTTTGCGCCAATACAGCATTTCGCGGGTCCGATCTATCGCTTGATACCACGGAAGTAAAAAGTGACCGCGCCTTATTCTCAGGCAATGTAGCAATCCCTGCTATTACGGAAGGTCTAGTTTTCTGTGACCCTTATTTTGAAGCTGAAATGAACAGCCATACATCAGGGTTGGCACCCATTGTCGAAATTTTGCGCAGCGATATAGAAATGAAGTCACGCGTACAGCACCTTTTCAGACTTTATTCTTCGCAACAAGACACAATGTGTCACGGTGACCTTCATTCAGGATCCATTATGTGCACTTCTTCTGAAAGCAAGGTAATCGATCCAGAGTTTGTAACATATGCACCATTTGGATTTGATCTGGGCATGTTATTTGCAAATTTTTTTATGGCGTTTTTCTCACAACCAGAACACCGAAAAGAAGATCTAGCAACTTACCAAAATTGGATATTAGGTGTTGTTTCAGATACTTGGTTGAGCTTCGAGAAACAGTTCTCTCAGCTTTGGAACAAAGAGCGTACTGGAATGTTATATCCAAAAACAATGTTTGAGAACCAGGGTCATAGTTCTGAAAAAGCATTACAGGGTTTGTTAAATGATATTTGGAAAAACACTCTGGGATTTTGTGGAATAGAAATGCACCGTCGATGCCTATCCCTTGCACATAATGCAGATTTTGAACGTATTGAAGATACAAAACTGCGCGCGCCGCTTGAGGCACGAAATTTGATGATGGGTCGAGAACTTATTTTAAAAAGCGAAAAAATTACCAGCTCAGCCAATCTATTGAAGTTGGCTGAAAAATTTAATAGGGGGAATTTTTTATGAGAGTAAATGGAGTTGCCTTCAGGTCTATTTGGTACGACGAACACGAGAAATCTGTAAAGATTATTGACCAGCGCTGGCTTCCATATGAGTTCCGTACAGCTTTCCTAAAAACTAGAAACGACTTTGCCATCGCTATATCTGATATGTGGGTACGGGGCGCGCCATTAATAGGAGCTACAGCCGCCTATGCTATCGCTGAAGAAATGGCAGTTGATCCTAGCAATGAAAATTTAGCCTCTGCCTGGAAGCAACTTAATGAAACGAGACCAACAGCCATAAATCTGCGCTGGGCCTTAACCAGATGTAAAAATGCATTGGAAATTTTACCCGAAAACGCTCGAGCAGTAGCTGCAATGAAATTGGCGCATGATATTGCGGAGGAAGATGTGGCGATAAACCAAAATATTGGGATGCACACATTAGACTTGATTAGAAAACTGGCGGCGGAGAGACCCACTGGAGCGCCAATAAATATCCTTACCCATTGCAATGCAGGGTGGCTGGCAACGGTTGATTGGGGTACTGCAACCAGCGGCATGTATCAAGCCCATGATGCAGGAATACCAATTCATGTATGGGTTGACGAAACTAGACCAAGAAATCAAGGCGGCCTGACAAGTTGGGAGCTAGGTAGTCATGGTATTCCTCATACCTATATAACAGACAATGCCGGGGGACATCTTATGCAACATGGACAAGTTGATATGGTAATTGTTGGAACTGATAGAACCACATCACGTGGAGATGTTTGTAACAAAATCGGAACATACCTGAAAGCATTAGCCGCATTTGACAATGGTGTTCCATTTTATGTAGCCCTACCATCGCCAACAATTGATTGGACTGTAGCTGACGGGGTGACGGAGATTCCAATTGAAGAGAGACAAGCCTCAGAGGTGAGCCACATAATGGGAATAGACTCTAACAAAAATATAGGAACAGTACAGATCACTCCAGTTGGAACGGAGACTGGAAACCCGGCTTTTGACGTTACTCCAAATCGTTTAATTACTGGCTTAATCACTGAGCGGGGGATTACAGAAGCATCTTCTAAGGGGTTACTGAGCTTGTTTCCTGAATTTAAGGTACAAAATAAATGATTAAAAATAGATTTTCTGAAATTGAGGCCAAAAAATGGCGTGCGTCAGCCAGTACTGATGCAGCTGATCAAGAGCTGGCAGAGCGTGTCTACACCTCCCGCTTGATCGGATCTGATCGAGATTTACTCATGCATGGGGGCGGCAATACATCTGTCAAAGTCCAGCGCGAAAACCTATTCGGTGAACAAAAAAATGTACTTCACGTTAAAGGGTCAGGATGGGATCTGGATACTATTCAAGCTGCTGGATTACCGGGCGTATGGCTAGATGCTCTGCGTGAATTACAACAACTTGACGCTCTAAGTGATGAAGACATGGTCAACTTTCAGCGCGCCAATTTATTAGATTGCGGCTCTCCAAACCCAAGTGTAGAAACACTTCTTCATGCCTTTTTACCTCACCGATATGTAGACCATACTCACGCTACACCATTTTTAATTCTAGCAAATCTTCCTAATGCAGAAGCCATTTGTCAGGAAATTTTTGGCAATCGCTTAGGGATTGTTCCGTATATTATGCCGGGATTTAATCTTGCAAAAAAGGCGGCCGAAATTTTTGATCTTAACCCCAAAGTGGAAGGGCTATTGTTATTAAATCATGGCCATTTTGCTTTTGGTAACACGGCCGAGGCTAGCTATAATTTAATTATCTCTCATACTAATGAGGTCGCAGATTACTTAAAGATGACAAAACCAACATCAATTGGGGTCCGTCAAAAAATAGAAAAAAGAAATATTCTGCCAGTTTTGCGTGGTGCAATTGCCGAGGTCCACAAAGAAATAGGCATAAAAATGCCTATCCTAAATGTTCGGAATTGTGCTGATGTAATGTCGTTTTTCGAACGCTCTGATGTAGAGGCCCTGGCCAAAAGAGGAATGGCATCTCCAGATCATGTTCTGCGTACAAAAGGGCAACCTCTGATTTTAACAAAGCAAGATTTGAAGGGCGGTAAAGAACATATAATTGGAAAGATCAAAAGATTTGAGTCAGATTATCGTGATTATTTCGATAGACAGGCAAGAAATGCGTCCGAATCCAAAAAGTTAATTTCACCAGATCCGAAACATGCATGGATCGAGGGTGTCGGAGTGGTTGGTCTGGGTTCAAGTTCAGCGGCCGCTTCTGCTGCAGCCGACCTAGCAGAACAAAATTTACGTGTACGATCTATTGGGGAAGATGCAGGGGGGTTTTACCCTCTTGGTGAAAAGGATATGTTTGATTGTGAATATTGGTCACTAGAGCAAGCCAAGCTTGGCAAAGGGGCCTCACTTCCTTTACAAGGAAAAATTGCCCTTGTAACTGGTGGAGCGGGCGCCATCGGGCTTGCCACAGCGCAAGCTTTGGCTGCCAAAGGGGCTAGTATAATGCTGGTGGATCAATCGCGAGCTGATCTAGAAAAAGCAATAGGATCGTTAGGGCACTGGCACGGTTTTTATGAAACAAATGTGACCAAGGAGCGTTCTGCCAAAAAAGCCATAAATTTATGCATCGAACAATTCGGTGGTATAGATATACTTATCTCCAACGCAGGTTCTGCTCAAGACGGTGGATTATTAGATTTAGATGATGGTGCGCTGAGAGCAGCATTTGAGCTAAACTTTTTCGCCCATTATAAATTTGCAACGGAAGCAGCGCGGGTAATGAACATTCAAGGCCATGGGGGACAGATACTTTTCAACATATCAAAACAAGCTGTAAATCCTGGTAAGAATATGGGTGCATATGGAATGCCAAAAGCAACCACAATGTTTTTAATGCGCCAATTGGCCTTAGAGCTTGGATCAGATGGAATTAGAGTGAACGGTATAAATGCTGATCGTATAAGATCTGGTTTACTGACTGATAGTTTTATAAAAAACCGTTCAACTGCCCGTGGCGTCAGTGAAGATGTTTATATGAGCGGAAACCTGCTCCAGAAAGAAGTAGAAGCAAGTCATGTTGCAGATGCGTTTGTGGCCTTAGCGTTAATGTCTAGAACGACGGGTCATGTTCTTACTGTTGATGGTGGGAATACGGCGGCAGAATTAAGGTAATTTATTGAATAAAAACAAATCAAAACCTTATCAGAATTTTAAATCAGATGTTCTGGTTACTGTATCTGAGCTTTATTACAAGGATGGGCGGACCCAAAAAGACATTGCCGAAAGATTAGGAATTTCGCGGGCCACTGTAATTAATTATTTAAAGCAAAGCCGTGATCAGGGTTTTGTTGAAATAAAAATAAAAGGTTCTGCCTATCAAGGCTCAGAGTTAGTTGCTGAGTTACGAAGTAAATATTCCCTAAAAGAGGTATATATTACAAATACTGATCATAAACGAACTGCACACGAAGCACATCTATCAACGGCAAGATTAGCCGCAAAAGCGTTAGAGGGATTAATAAAGAATGGAGATGTAATAGGGGTTGCCTGGGGGAGAACAATCCAGCTTGTATCGCAAGAAATTTCACAGAAAAGTTTTCAATCTTTAACGATATGTCAAATCACAGGCAGTGTGATTTCTGACGATCTCATTAGTGCGGAAGCTAGTGCGATTAGGTTTGCTGAAAATCTAAACGGGCGCTGTTACACCCTGCATGCTCCTGCAATCATGTCTGAACCAGACTTAGCTCAGCGGCTTCGGCAAGAGCCAGTAGTTTATGATCAACTTGAAAGACTGAAAAAATTAAATAAAGTCATTTTTTCTGTTGGAGGCATTGATTTAGCTGACCCGGTTAGAATTAAAATGGCTACAGATAAAGAACTCACTCGTTTTCGTAATCATGGGGCAAAAGCGGTTCTATGCGGACATATATTGGATGCGAATGGTGAACATATCGAGCATGATTTTAGCAAGAGAATAATTGGAATGAGGCCAAATGAGATACGCTCAGTCGCATCTAGAATATGTGTGGCGTCACAGCACCATGATGTTAGTGCTGTACGAACCGCACTCATTGGAGGATATGCAACACATCTAGTGATAGATAAGTCATTAGCTAGATTACTCTAAAGTTGTAAAATGGTTTCTCGGAAAAGGTGAGTATTTGACATTGCCATTTCAGGACGCCGTGCATTCTTTTACAGTGCAAATGATCCTCGTGAGAAACAAGCGGAGCCAGATCTTGAGCCTGATTTTTAACTGCAGGATTTCATAAGGGTAAGTTCATTGCAGAGCCTGAGGTGGCGGCGATTGCGAGCACCACACAGGGGAGGGGTAGTCGGTGGAGATAAGTTTAATTGTTGATATTGGAGAAGGAACTTCGGACTTTCCACTTTTTCAGTCTGATCATGAGAGGATGACGATCGTAGCCAGTCATGGGGTTTGTATTGGTGGTACTGATTTTTATCGCGCAATCAGCTCTAGTCAAGTTATGCCTCTACTAGGCAAGGTAACTCAGCTCCGAAACGTTCTGGGCCACGGAACTTCCATTGTACCTAATGCGATTTTCAATAATCCAGCAACTTGGGAAAAGATTCCTTTTCTTTAAACTCCCCCAAATACTCGATTGGCCCAAGAAATGTTACGGCTAGCCGTTGAACCAGATAAGTTTAGGCGCTGGCAAACGTAATAGATAATCGGCTGGATTATGACCTAGCCTTTGCCTTTGAGTATGGTAAAACCATGGCGAATTCAGGATATGAACAAACTCTTAATCTATTAGATCACATTGAGCGAGGGCTTACTGTTGCGTTGCCTATTAAAGCGTTGGAAAAAATCTTGGCACATCATATTATCATTTTGGAATCTATAGTGCATGAAACAGTTGAAAAGGCTAATTTGAATGCGCAAAAGATAGACCGTGTTATCTACGTGGGTGGCTCCAGCATGATGACGATAGTATTGAAGAATATGAAAATTCTCTTCCCCACCGCTCAGGATTCATTTGCTAACGTTTTTACAGCTGTTGCTGAAGGGTTGGCGATCGCTTCCAACAGAATTGCTCAGTAAGTTCATAAGATTAAATTTATTGAGTTTCTTATAAAAATGACAAGCTACTCAATTTGTCTAATACCCCACACTTGAAACGGTTTAAGTACATCACTGCAAAGTTCCATTGAAAGATTTCTGATTAGATGGACTGGAGATCCACCTCTCCCTTGCCTAGATGCCCCTTGAGAGACAGTAAGACACAACTTCAAATTATTAACTATATTAATTCTGCCTTCGTTATCCCATTCAAATTTCTGAAGCTGACCAATCTGGCATTTTCGTACTTTTAAAGAGCCTGATACAGTAAGTGACACCGCTTCCATACAAACATTAAAGGCGGGCAGGTAGAATTGGTTTTCAGAAAACTTAAGAGAGCCAAAACCCTGATCAACAGCGACCTCTCCTTGATAAGAGTAACAAGTATGGGCTTGCAATTCTTTAGTAGTTTTTGCTTTCGATTTGTGCCCTCTCATGTCGATGCAAAATCCCCTGTTATCATCTATCTGATTTAGCAAATAAATTTCTACTATTTCTCCCGATACTACATTGGGGAATAGGAAAAGCAGGCAGAAATGGAGAGTTAACTTTCTCATTTATAAAACCAAAAAAATAGAAACAGGTTTCAGTATAGTTTTACCCATGTAGTAAGGATAGGTATATCTTCAATTATTTGTTCACTGACAATCAATTATTAGAGAATAATTTTTTAAAACCTAGAATATTCATATAGGGTCTTCCAGTAAACTGCTGAGGGATTTAATGAGCGAGTCTCATATTGCGCTCTGCAACAGTTCTTGCCAGCGTAACGACGTACAGACAGTTCCACTTAAATCTCTGCATTTGAATTACCTTAGCTCAAGGAGATGTCGCAAATGAGGTATAAAAACGTGTCCAAAAGTTTATTTTTCAAGTAAGATTTTTAAATGGCCCAGTATGATTTCTTGGACTCCTCCTATTTTGGCTAAGCATAGCCACAAGCATGGTTTATTATACGTTTTTTCGGCAGGCCTTCTATGGTCAACAGTCGGACTAGGAATTCGTATGATTGAAGATGCAGTGGTTTGGCAAATTTTGCTTTACCGATCAATCAGCATGTCGCTATTTCTTTACATAGTCATTCGATTGCGATCAGGCGAAAGTCCTTTCTCGCAGATACGATGCATCGGTTTTCCCGTCGCTTTGGCAGGTTTCGCGCTAGTAGCAGCCTATTCCGGTGGAATCTATGCCATCCAAAATACATCTGTCGCAAATGCCATGTTACTGTTTGCCACCGCGCCGTTCATCGCGGCGATTCTAGGATGGTTGGTGTTGCGTGAGCCTGTTAGGCTAGCGACATGGATCGCAATTGCTGTAGCCTTATGTGGTATTTTGATTATGGTATCTGACAAGACTGGCAACGTCTCAATGCAAGGCAGTCTTGGCGCTATTGGTTCAGCTCTTGGATTCGCCGTCTTTACTGTTGCGCTGCGTTGGGGACGAAGCGGCGAAATGCTCCCATCCATATTCTTATCCGGTCTCTTTGCTATCGTGATCATGTTTTGCATTTGTCAGTTTTTGGGATTATCGCTTGTTCTTGATTTACATGATGGCGGTGTTGCAATGGGAATGGGGGTCTTTCAAGTTGGAGCGGGCTTGATACTTTACACCCTTGGGTCACGCAGCTTGCCGGCCGCTGAACTCGCTCTACTGTCCTTGGCTGAGGTTCTTCTCGCCCCACTTTGGGTCTGGCTATTCCTTAATGAGACTGTAAGCATCAATACATTGGTTGGTGGTACTATTTTGCTTATATCGATTGTTGGCAATGCAGTCTCAGGTAAACAGCGAAAACGACTGTCATAGACTGCAACTTAAATTACAAGTTGCCTCTAAAAACCTATTCACGCCTTTTAATGCCGTAGAGTTATAGAAAACTAAAATGACCTTGGAACTAAATATTTTGCGGACCAATCTGTATCGCAATAAGAGCAACTTCTAAGCTATAAATCATCATAAGTTTGCAAGTTGTTAAAAATTATGATTTGGCCGGACACTCAGCGAATTAGAAGCTCAAATAAAGAGGTAATTCTTGGAAAAAAAAGACCACATTGACCTTTTTGGAGCTATGGCTTTGATAGGCCTTTCTGCACTATTGGGAATTAATCATGTGATTATCAAAGTTGTTAACTCTGGACTTAATCCAGTCTTTTTTGCAGGGTTACGATCCTTGATAGCTTTTGTTTTTCTAATAATTTACTTCAAATTAACGAATAAAAAGATGGTTTTCTCAAAAGAAACTGTACCTATATCAATCTTAGCTGGAGTAGTTTTCGCCTTAGAATTTCTATCTTTATTTGTTGCTCTGGATTTTACAACTGTGACACGCAACTCAATACTTTATTATTCCATGCCGATTTGGATTACCGCGTTTGGTCATTTTTTTCTTCCAAACGAAAAGCTAAGTTTCTTTAAAGCGCTTGGATTAATTTTTGCTTTTGTAGGGGTAGTCCTTGCAATCTCTAATAATGAGGAGACTCTTTCTATTCATAATTTGCAACTCATCGGAGATTTTTTAGCCATAATGGCAGCTATTCTATGGGCAATGATCATCTATCTTGCAAAGGGAACCAAATTCAAACATGTACCGCCAGAAATGCAGCTTGCCTGGATGCTACTGGTCTCCGGCCCAATTTTATTAATAGGGGCCCTTTTTTTTGGTGAATTAATAAGAGATTTTCAAATGCTCCACCTTTGGGGATTATTGTTTCAGAGCATAGTTGTTGCGGCAGGGGGCTTTTTATTTTGGTTGTGGTTGGTCTCTGTTTACCCGGCATCCAGTGTTGCCAGCTTCTCTTTTTTAAGTCCTATTTTTACAATATTTTTTGGTTGGCTATTATTAGATGAAAATCTAGATCTATCCTTTATTCTAGCAGCAGTATTAGTAATAATTGGGTTGGTCTGTATAAATAAAAAAGTCTGAAAGTAATGCCCATTGGCCTAAAAGTTTGATGATACTAGAGTAAAAAAACGCATTTCTAGCCTATTTTCCGTTTAATCTGGCGACAGAAAGATAAATGTACTTGCATCATGGGCTGTTGTCGAAGAAAAATATCCACTAATACAGAAACACGGTGTTGAAAACTATGCTACAAACACTGTATTCAAAATAGCGAAACCAGTTCTTGTTCTTTGTAAAAGAGCATTATAAATGCTTTATTAAAACATTTAAGCCATTGCTTTATATTAGTAATATATAATAAAAGAAGAACTTGACACTTTTTTGCTAAGATTATTATTTTTTTGCTCTTATAGTAATATTTTGTTCTCGGTGAAAAGTATAAATGCCAGTACTAATTATAATAAGGGTTCCAATTAAAGTCGGTTGATCGGGCCAATCGCCAAACATTAAAATGCCCAGCCCAATTGCGCCGAGCATAGAGGTATACCTAAAAGGAGAAACAAAACCGATCTCGCCAGTTCGCATAGCCATTACACTCAGTACAGTTGCTATCAAAACTGCAAAAGCAGCACCTATGAGGAGCAGCCATGATGTTGTATTGACAGCATGCCATTCTGTACCGATCGTCATAACTCCAGCAAACAAAGCACTGCCAACAGCTGTCGATAGAACGACGGTGATGGTTGGCACTTCGTGTGTTAGCTTACGAGTAGCTATTTCCCTCGCAGTAATGAACATAATTGCTACCAAAGCTGAAAGTGAATAAATATTAAAACCTTCCAAACCAGGTCGGACAACTATTAGAACACCCACAAACCCAACGAGTATGGCACTCCATCTTCGCCAGCCAACGGGTTCTGAAAGAAAAAGTGCAGCAGCCATCGTTACTGCAAGTGGTAACGCTTGTAAAATTGCAGTTACATTAGCTAGTGGCATGTATTTAAGAGCTGTCAAAAAAGCGATTGTAGTGCAAATCTCAGCACCAACCCGCAACCATAAAAGGCGTTTGTTTTGGCTTGATATATTACGGATTGCAACTTTAGTAATCCAAGCCAGAACCAAAACTGGTGGAACCGTAATTATACTACGAAGAAATATAGCCTGAAATAGAGCAATCTCAGAAAATAGAAGTTTCATAAAAGCGTCATTAATAACATATGAAAATACACAGCCAGTCATCAGAGCCGCCCCTTTCATATTGTTGCTTAGACGCATCAATAACCTCAAATCATTTCGTTTACCAAAGTAATCAGTTTAAATTTGGCTCATACTGCAAAACTGTGCTGCCAAATTCATATTTTATTAGAAATTCAGTTAGCTTACCAGTTATGTAAAGGAATAAGGGCCAAAACACATAAACGCTACAGATAGATGCTGAAATAAAGTTTTTTAGTTTTAAAATATTTTTTAATTTGGAAGTTGGTCTAGAGGTTGCCTCCTCCAAACTGATTATGAAATTGTATTTTCCGTAGATGTTATGAACTAAAAGCAAACACTATTTTACCACTCCGAAGTGCTAAAAGCCGTTTTAAAGAAGTAAAATTTTCCAAATTAAAATCATGTTTTCTTCTTGTTCTGATACTCAAATAGCGCAATGCCACCAAACACAAAAATCATTGAAGAAAAGTGGAAAATGGCAAAAACTTCTCCTAACATTACCACGGCAATAATAGCGGAAAATACCGGTACCAGATTGGCATATAGACCAGCTGATCCAGAGCCTATTAGATCAACACCGCGCATAAAAAATATCTGTGAAATAAACGATGGCACGATTGCGATGTAAATAATGATCAACCAACCTTTTGGTTCAGGCATGATTGTTCCGTATACGGCACCTTCGATCGCCATTAATGGTATAGTCATCAAGAAAGCAGCTACTGAAAAATACCCTAACATTACCAGGCCTGAGACTTTTGGTCTATTTTTCAGTCCGACCGCATAGGCTGCATAGAATAAGCATCCAAAAAGCATCAAAAAGTCACCGTTATTAAAGGTTAATAGCATCAGGTTTTCTATTGAACCTTTAGAAACCATTACAACCACACCAATGAATGTCAGTATAAGTCCCATAACTTGTGGCCTATTGATGCGAGTACCAAATATCAAAAATGAACCAAGTATAATCATCCCAGGCAGCGTACTCTGAATAATACCTAAGTTAACTGCAGTTGTGCTGTGGGCTGCAATATAGAAGAGGGCATTAAACATGCTTAGTCCAAAGCCACCCATCAAAAGGATCCATTTAAGTCTTTTTCGAATAATGGGCCATCCCTTGATCATCTCTCTGCCGTGCAGCGCGAACACGATTATAACTACTAGACCCCATCGCAGAAATATTAGCATCATTGGAGAAACTTCATCAACGGCTAGACGACTGGCAACGGCATTGCTGCCCCAACCGAATGTGGCGAGACATAACAATATCGGAGCATTATCATAAATGCGAGAAAAGAGAGGGAAGCTCATAGCTTGTTCTTAGATCATATGTGATTTTGAGCAAGTAACTTTATTTAGAAGTGAAAATTGAAAAATTTGAGATCTTCTTTTAGATATTTAAAAGTTTTGGAGGCAACGTTGGTTGATAGCAATGGTAGTTATATTTATCTGAAGGCACTCTGGCTTGAAAGCACCTTCTAGAGTTAGAGTTGATAACCTGCCGCAGAAATTATTATATTATTGTCAGATAAACACATCAGAAAGATGATTTATTGGTGATGTACCCACACTTCTATTAATAAAAATCTGATAGGTTAAAAACTTTATAAATTCTGTTCGTTCGTTTGTTTTTAAAAAATTTATCCACAAAAATGACTTTATAACAATGGGTTCCACAGTTTTGACCCACTGGAAAGATTAGAATTTACGCAGCTACTTACTCTGCATAAGTCTAACGCGTTTTCTAAAACTGGGAGCATTAATGCAGCAGCGCCATTTCCAACCTCGCCTAACCAAAGCGGCCAATCTTCCGGACTAAGTATGACAGGTAGCCTATGGTGGATTTCTGCAGTTTTTGAATTTGCTTCAGTAGTAATAATAGCGCAAGTAGAAATCTTCTTTCCTTCTCGTTCCCAGTCTTGCCAGATCCCTGCCATAACCAAAGGCGCTCCATCACTGCGTGTCACACGATAGGGAACTGACTTTCCGCCATTTCTTCGTTGCCACTCATAAAAACCATCTGATGGGATTAGGCACCTCGTAGTGCGACAAGCCTTTCGAAATGCTGGTTTTTCAGCAACAGTTTCACTACGAGCATTAATCAATAAGGGGCCATCTGAAACATTTTTATACCATTTTGGGATAAAACCCCAACGCATTGATCTGAGACGCCTCACGTTATTATCATATGTAATGGTATGTATATTTGTAGTTGGACAAACGTTATAATTAGGCACGATGGAAAGATCGTTTGCAGGTATAGCATTGAAGAGCTGTGACATAGCCTCAATAGGCAGTGTTATTGCAAATCGCCCGCACATGAATAATGGCTTACCTCCAGAACTTAGGTTTTCAGGTGTGCCTACTCATGCTGTGCACTTCTGTAATACAAAAGCTAAGTTGTTTGCTGGCATTTCCACAGATTCCAAATGAATCAATCCTGACTGAAAAAACATTTTTAATAAATCCACATCATTTTTATAACCTAAATCAGGGTCAGTCTCAATTAGGCTTTTATGAAAACCTACGTCCCCATCGCTAATAAGTTCTCCATTACGCATAAATGGACCATAAATTAGAGCCACGCCTGTCGAAGTTAGGCAATTTGACATCTCTTCAACCAAAGTCTCTGTTTCATTCCAGCTGATCAAGTGAAGTAGATTTACCAACAATATGAAATCATGTTGACCAATGGTAGCCGCCCAACCTATTTCTGTCGCGTCGAGGTGCTGGGGCGGCTTGATATTTGGCAAATCGTTATCTTTCATCCAAACTGAAATACTGTTCAGTCGATCCACGTCGACGTCTGATGGCGACCAAGTGAGGTAGGGTAAAGACTTGGCAAGTTGTACGATATGTTGCCCAGTTCCACTTGCTATCTCCAAAGCCTGCCCAGATTTAGGTGATATTCGCTTAACGAGATCGACAATGGCAGTAGCGTTTCGTGCAGCGGAGGGTGCGATAAGGCGACCATCACTTTGATAGTTAGCTACGCTGGCTGTTTTAGGAAGCTTTGTACGATAGACCAAGTAACATCCTTAAATCCAAGAAAAATGAGACAGAACCAACAAATACAGCAAGGTCGTTTTTATTAAAACCATTATTAGGTTGAAGTATGATATTCTACTTTACAGTCAACAATACATTAATTTGGACGATAAGATACTGTAGGCAGACCATCCTTTTTCCAACCCACTATGCCCGTTTCTAAGTGCGTGACCCGTGTGAAGCCAACTTGGTTTACTAGCGCGTCGCCTAATATTCCAGTACGGTTCCCGGTTCGGCAATAAAGGAACACTGGAGTATCTAAACTCTCGACCAGAGACATAAACTTCGACTGAAATTCTGGATGCAACTGGCCGCTTTTGGAAAATGCAGTTATTGTTTCGGCACCCTCAATCACCCCAGTTTCCAGCCACTCTTCTTCGCGCCTTATATCGACGAGTAGACTGTTATTTTTCTGCGCGTCTAGAAAGTCAGCTGATTCTGCTCCAATAAGTTTTGGAGGTGAAGTTATTGATATTAATTCTAATTCAAAAACGAGTGTGGCATTTGGTGGTATTACGCTTCCAGCGCCAGTAGCGCCATAACCTAGTTCTGGAGGTATCGTAAGCTGGCGCTTTTCACCAACTTTCATCCCGTTGACACCCTGATCCCAACCTTTGATAACTTTCCCTTGTCCCAATGTGAAAACGAAGGGTTTCTTACGATTGATTGAGCTATCAAAGATAGTACCATCGACAAGCCTACCAATGTAATGCACTGTCACTTGGTTACCTGCCTGTGCAGGTTGGCCTTCACCTTCCACCAAAATCTCACTTTGAAGTTCAAACGCTGCCATAGGTGCAATGCTTATTCCAAAAGAAACAATCAAAAGTGTGAACAGCAAGAATAGCTTATTAGAGGATCCAAGGTTTTGCATTGAAATTCCCTATATTGTTGGGTTCAGTTTAAGATAGCTATAGTTTAAAAATGTCGCAAAACTAACCCAAATCCAGTATGGGATAAACAAATAACAGGCAGTTCGATTGATTTTAAAAGTAACCAAAATGTAACTTGAAATGCTTAACCATAAAATACAGCTTATGAATAAAGCTCCTAGTAAGTCAAACGCACCAAAAAAAACGGGGGTCCAAAGTGTATTTGCTGTCATTTGCAGACACCATAAGGCTAAAGCTAACCCCAGAAGTTGGTTATGCTTATTAGATACTAAAAGGTAACCGCTAGTTGCGATTAGGAGGTATAGTGTTGTCCAGACTGGCCCAAAGAGCCATGCTGGCGGAGCTAATGTGGGGGCGATCCACTCGTTAGCATTAAGGTCTCCTACAAACCAGAAAGCCCCAGAAGCAGCTATGCAAGTGCTTCCATAAAAGCCTGACCATATTAAACCATTTTTTAAATTAAATTTTTTCGATAAACTCATACTAGGAAAGTAGCGCTGTTCAAAAAAATAAAAGTTATTTGTAGAGTTTTTTCTTAAATAATTTCGTAAAATATCAGTAAAATAACTTCTGCGATCGGTTTGAATAGCAAACTTAGTACGATAGGACTTTTTTATTATCTGCTGTTCTTATTTTTTTGAGCACTTTCTCTGACTTTGAAAATCCAAGTGTTTTATCTATAAAAGTGAAAGCCAAGCGCTGTCTCAATGCGGTACTGCAAGGCCATTTACTTTGGTGCTCTACGCAGATGAACGGTATATTCCCTTTAAAGAATTTGATTTCTCTAACTCAAGAGCATAAATTTATGGAGAAAATTATCAGTAGGGCTGATGCTAAAGCCGCGTGCTTTAATAGAGGTGTTCCGTTTCGTGGATTTTAAGACAAATTTGGTATCCCTTAAGGCAAAATTGTAGACGTCTTTAAGTAGCTGTCTTCCTTGCAGCTTATAAACGAGTAGTTTGGTATAGATCGCTAGATTTGCTTCGTTAAAAACCATTTTGAGGGTACCAAAAATTGACTCTAAAAATAAGGTATTTGTAGTGTCTCTACTTGCATATCTTAGGTAAGCTATTAATTCTTAGAAATGTCATTACTAAGGCCAGCCACTTCGGAAGTTGTTAAGCAAGACCTCATTGAATATTGCTGTGAAGTTTATCAAATGGATCATAACGGCTTGCATGGATATGCGCATTGGATGCGCGTACTGCATAATGGAAGGCTGTTGGCAAAAGCTGAAGGTGCCAACATCAAAGTTGTAGAGCTTTTTTGTCTACTTCATGACACCCACCGGCAAAATGAAAATATAGACCCTAAGCACGGGTACAGAGCAGCACAGTTTACCAAGACACTCAAAGGTGTTTGGTTCGATGCTGATGATGAGGAAATGGAACTTTTAGAAGAGGCACTTGCTTATCACTCCGATGGTTACACAGAGGGTAATATAACAGTTCAAGTTTGCTGGGATGCCGATCGTCTCGATCTAGGACGCGTGGGTATTAAGCCTATTCCTAGCAGGCTATGCACCCCTACCGCAAAATCTGCTAATGTTTTGGCAGCTGCGTATCAGAGATCAGTTACTATTTTAAAAGTCGGAAAAGAGACCATCTGAAACCCTAAATGCTGAGTTCGTATGGAATTTTAGGCTCGTGGGGATTGCTCATTAGGCGATACTGGCTTTGGAATATAAAGCTCCTTAGTCCTGGCGTATGCGAAATTTCTTCATTAATTTAAGGCGATATGCCATTTTCTCTTTTGTTTGATGATTACCCAAGCGTTCTTCTTTTAAAAATGCTTTTATCTATCTTCTCCCTTATCCAAGAGCGCGTATTCAGGAGTTTTACCAATATCCTTAACGGAGGCGGGGATATGACTTATGCCGAAACCAATGCGACGTTCACTGCAGCTATTATTAAAGGAAGCGTGGATCAACTTTGTGTGGTGGAGGGATGTCTGCCCTGCTTGAAGCGCCATACTAACAGCTGAAGACGTATCAACTTCAGCGGCTAGCCCTTGTCCAAGTGGGATCATATCGTCTGCATTTATATCATCGTTATGTTCAAAAAGTTGGTTGTTGTTAGAAGCAGGAATGACTTGCATACAACCTGCCTCCTAATTAGCAAGTGTGAGCGCAACCCACGCCGTGATATGATGGACAGCCGGGTCTAAAAAGAAATATGCTCAGCCTTGATGTCAACGTACGAAAGAATCAAATTTTGCGGCTCGATCCAGAGTATCGCATGATAGCAAATTATATCTGGCCATATAGTGTCTTCCGCTGCGTCAACAATTTTTGGGTGATGTAATAATCCATCGGCGCAAGAGAAAACTCGGTGTGATCGTGATTTGTAAGGGAAGTCAATCTGCTTTCCTGTTTCCGCCTCAAATGCGTCAATATCTGATATACAAGTGGCTACCTCTTCTCTGATGCGCGGGTGTTTCATGAATAGAAGATAAGAAGTATCTCAATATACTTTTCATAGGCTCAGGCTTTTGAGAAAATAAGGGTTTAATCTGTAATTCCTGCCTTTGTGAATCCTAATATTGACCATAAAATTTAGGTAAAGCACAAATTCTGTGGTTATGGATTATTTATGTGTTAAGCTTGCCAGACAGCAAGGAGGAGAAAAGCATGTCATACTACACTATCTCACACTGGGAAGCAGACGAGTGGACTGACGAGATGGAAACAATAGCAAAGGATAAGTTTGGGCCAATGATTATGGCAGTGGGTGCAAGCTCAGTCGATTTTGTTCAAACCGGAGACAAGACAATGTGTGTTGTCACCAAATACAAAGATGAAACGACTGGAGCTGCCGCACTTAAGAAGATTGCTGAAATCCGTGGTCAAGCGGCGTCCACGATGCCAATTAGGATGGTTTCTGACGTTAAGGGGTCGGCATTTGTTAGTTTGTAGGTAATTCGTCGTGGTCGACTTTCGTTGTATAAATTTTGGCATTTCAACGAAGCTAAAACTTATTTGGTGTAGAAAGAGATTTGTTATGAAAGAAATAGCAGTAGGCACTCTTGTCATGATTATGACTGCGACTAACGCGTTTGCTTGGGGCGACGCACGATGTCCTTACGATAAAGAAACAGCAAGTTCGTGTGAGGCTGGTTATACTTGGGACGATCAAATTGAAGAGTGTGTTCCAACCCCCATGTCTTAATCAGCGGCTTAGTATCGGTATCTAATTTTTCCCCAAGACATGATTTAAGTAGACCCTGCATCCAGGGAACCCATAGGGTGGGATTTTAAAACCTGACTTTTTTCTCTTAACCTTAGTTTGAAGCTTAAGCTATGCGCCGGGCACAGATCGGGCAGATTTTAAGTAATAAAGGACAAATATATAACTTTTAGAGGAGCTAATATTGACTATTCGGATCAATCAGATTGTACCAGATTTCAGTGCTGAAACGGATTTAGGCCGTATTCAGTTCCATAGTTGGATGGGCGATGGATGGGCAATTGTGTTTTCACACCCTCGAGATTTTACAGGAGTATGTACTACCGAAATGAGTGCGGTCACTCAAATGAGCCAACAATGGGAAGAGCGTAATACAAAAGTGATCGGTGTGTCGGCGGATGGAGCTAAAATACACGAAAGTTGGAAGCAAGATATACAAACTCTTGCGTGTCAGCCAGTAAAGTTTCCGATTATATCTGACAAAAACTCTGAATTGGCGAGAATTTTTGAAATGCTTCCCGAAGAAGCGTTTGAGCCTGATGGATCACTTAAAAACAACGCCCGAACGGTGCGATCATTGTTTATAGTCGGGCCTGACAAGCGATTAAAACTATCGATGTTCTATCCGTCTAATGTTGGGCGTAACTGGGCTGAAGTTTTAAGGGCATTAAACGCTTTACAAGCTGCAGCCGAACATTCAGTTGCAATGCCAGCTAATTGGGAAATCGGCGAGGATGTTATTGTTCCGTCTGTAATAAATGATGAAGATGCAAAAATTAAGTTCGGCAAAGTTGAAGCGGTATTCCCGTATGTCCGTACCACGAAATTATTAGGTAAATAATCTAAAAACTTTATTATGCTTAGGGGGGGTGAGTTCTGAATGACTATTGCGCAAATAAATATTAGGAACCTTAAAGTATTCTTGTCTGATCTTGTATGAAGTGGTGGCCAATCTTTATTGCCAAACCATATGCCACTGACAGCAGAATATTATACACGCTACTATTGTAAAACTAAGTATTAGCCTGCCGTTCTCGCCAAATGATTATAAACCCTGAGAAAACAATAAGAAGAACCCCAGGAAAGAGCCGCTCTATTGGAAATTCTCCAAAAAATATCCAGCCAAGCAAAAAAGCATTCAAAATTCCAAAATAACTGAATGGCGCAAGAACGGAGGAAGGAGCATTACGAAAAGCATACATCCAAAATACTACCCCAAAACCTCCACAAAAAGACATGCTAAGAATAATTAAAATATCCAGATTTGAGTTGATTGGAGCAAATTCAATAGTTCCAGCTGCCAAGATCAAAGCGCCACAAGCTGCAGCGACAGCTGAATACAAAAACAAGACAGCGTTTGATACGGATTTGTCGAAACTCCGCATCGTTACGGTAGCGGCAGCATAGCAAAAAGCGGCGCAAATTGGGAGAATCGCGCTCCAAGAGAACAAATCAGAACCAGGTCTCACTATGATTACCGCCCCAAGAAGTCCCACAGCTATAGCGCTCCAACGCCATAGGCCAATTTTTTCACCGTACAGCACGATAGCAAGCAAAACTATAAAAGTCGCTGCAGTTTGACTCAAGGCAGATACGGTAGCCAGCTCTAAACTCGCTAAAGCACTATAAAAGAAAAATTGGGCTACTGCTACTAGTAGCCCACGGCCAACAGCTAGACGCCACTTTTTTATTCGATAAAAGCTAAATTTAAATGTTAGTTCGCGTTCATAAGCAAGGAATAGAATTGCGGGTATTATGCCTAAAATATTTCTGTAAACAGAAAGTTCTTGAGGGGAATAGCGCGCTGAGAGGAATCGTACATGGACCGCCATTAGGTCAAAACAGAAGTATCCCAAAAGGCATATCATAATGGCGCGCATATTCGAGTTCATAAATTGGCCTTAAAAAATAATTAAAATGCCTTTGGCTAGGAGCCACTCTAAGATAATCGTGTTTTAATCTTAGAGAAAAGTTCTTACAATTTATTGGAGATTTTTGTCTAGAGAATATTATAACAGCCTTACGTTAAGTGTCCAAGATGAACATGCCATGATCTGAGGGCCCTTTTTCTTTTATTTTAACCACTTTTCTGATTGATGCTATTGGGATTGGGATAGTATTTCGAATGATGCCTGACTTGATGAGTCGTGTGGATTCTGGCAGCGCAGCAGAGGGATTATTGTGGGGCGGGGAAATACTGTCTGCCTGTAGCTGCAGCAATGTTCGTGTTTGATACAGTTGTTGGCAGCCTTTCAGACGAGTATGGAAGGAGGCCAGTATTGATTGCCGCCCTCGCTACTTTAGCGGTTGATTACATTATTATGGCTATGGCTCAAACCTATTGGGTATTAATCATAGGACGTGTAATTGTGGGAATGGCTGGTGTCACTTAAATAACGGTGACGGCTTATATATCTGAAATTGCCAAACTAGAGGAGTGACGTGCCTCCTTTGGTATGATTGGCGCTGACTTTGGCCTAGGCTTCGTTTTTGGGCCAGCTCTTGGAGGTATCTCATCAGGCTGGCGTGTAACAGCGCCGTTCTGGATTGTGGCCGCGCTATCGACACTTAACATGATTTTTGGTTTTTTATTTTATCCGAATCTTTGAATGAAGAATGCCGCCGCCCTTTTGGTAGGAGGGACCTAAATCCTTTTTATCTATAGTCCGCACTTTCGTTATCCTGAGTATAACGATTCCTCTGATCTGTATATTTGTTTTTGAATTTACAAATATGTGCTACTCGACCCTACGCGCCTTTTGGGGGCGCGAAGTGCTTGTCTGGGATTGCTTCACCATTGGACTAACCTTGTCAGCATATGGAATTTTAATCGCAGTAGTACAGGCTGGACTTCTACCAAAAATGTCCAAGCGTGCCCGTTCAGTTTGTCCTGCAGATAACATTGACTAACCTACTGTCGTCGTACATTCTGACTGCGATTGTCATATCATCAACTGGGAGGAAACATTTAAAATGAAACGCATTCTTATCACTGGCTTTGCCGCCGCTGCTTTGTCGTTAGCATCGCTGCCAGGGCAAGCTGCCGATACAACACTTACTATCTCATCTTGGGCACCACCTACACATGGTGTGAATGCTATAATTTGGCCAGAATTGACTCGCATGATGGAGGATGCCACCAATGGCCGCATCAGTGCAGAAGTGAAATATGGGCTGGGATCGCCCCCTGCCCAGTTTGATCTGATTCTGGACGGCGCAGCTGATATAACCTGGATCTTCCATGGTTATTCGCCGGGACGTTTTGTCGCGACAAAGATGATAGAGTTACCAGGGTACGAGGGAAATGCGGAGGCCGCATCCGTTGCGAGTTGGCGGGCCTATCAGAAATATTTTTCTGGATTGGGTGAACATGAAGGCGTCAAGGTTCTAGCTATGATGACCCATGGGCCTGGCGTTTTGCACACCAATGCGGATGTAAACTCACTCAATGATATTTCTGGCATGAAGCTGCGCCTTGGCGGCGGTGTATCCGGTGATGTGGGGGCGGCCCTCGGGGCAACCGGTATTCGTGTACCCGCACCCAAAGTGTATGAAACGCTTGACTCCAATGCTGCTGATGGGGTGATGATGCCAATGGAGGCCAAGAAGAGTTTTAAATTGTTTGAGGTCGCCAAAAATTCTTACGAAGTACCAGGCGGGTTTTATCGTGGGTCTTTTGCCATCATCATGAACCAGGACGCTTTTGACGGGATGTCTGCATCCGACCGCACGGCACTTGAGACGGTATTTGGTGAAACGCTGTCGCGTATGGCAGGCAAGGCTTGGGATAAGATTGATTTGGCTGGCATGGCATCACTTAAAGAACATGCGGACAATTCGATGACAACGGCATCTGCCGAGGACGCTGCCAAATGGCAGGCACTTACTGGACCATTGATCGAAAATGTCATGGCCGAAGTCAACGCAAAAGGTGTCGATGCATCCGCAGCGCATGCGTTCATAAAAGAGCAAATGGCAGCGGACTAGTCCCGCTCATACCCGCAAAAATATATGTTACACAAGGCCAGTGCTTCTGGCCTTGTGTAAGAAAATGGATTAATTCCGATGGAAGATGATGTTCCCGGGAACGACGCTCAAGAAAACAACTGGGATATGTCGCTGCACCAGACAAGCCTCTGGCGCTATATTGCCATTACACCCACATGGTTAGGGGCAGCGTCCTTGTTTATTTTGATGACAATGACATTTGCTGACGTCATTTTAAGAAGTTTGTTCGGAAACCCGATAGAGTCTGCTACTGAGCTGACCAGATTGTTCATGGCGATTATGGTGTTTTCCTCCTTACCACTGATCAGCTGGAAAGGTAGTCACATCTTGGTTGATCTGATGGATCCATTATTTTCAAAAAAATTGGCGCAGAGGCGTGACATTGCTATAGATCTGATCTGTGGAGTCGTCCTGATGTGGCCCGCTTTGAGGGTTTGGCAGTTGGCGGCGCGCGCGCGCAAATATGGAGATGTTACGGAATACCTAAACCTACCTCAGCACTATGTTGCATGGTTCATTGCCGTTTTCACGTTTCTTACAGCATTTACGTTCCTTGCACGGTCAATGACACGAATATATTTTTTGTTTAAAGGCCAAAACTGATGTTGTTTTCCATTCTTGGCCTTAGTGCCGTTCTGGTCCTTGTTTTTTTGAGGATGCCTATTGCTATCGCGATGGGGTTGGTTGGCTTTGCCGGTTACGCCGAAATACGGGGGTTTCGTGCATCCATCTCGATGGTTGGCCGTCTGATCATCGATACCACACAGGATTATGGTTTATCAGTTGTGCCGCTGTTTATCTTAATGGGTCTGTTTGTTAACAAAGGCGGTCTTTCACGCGAGCTCTATCAAGTTTCTTACGCATTTATGGGCCATCTTCGTGGGGGACTTGCGATGGCTACTATTGTAGCCTGTGCTGGGTTCTCAGCAATCTGCGGTTCGTCGCTGGCTACTGCAGCGACGATGTCCAAAGTGGCGATGCCACAGATGCGCAAATATAACTACGACGACAGCCTTTCAACCGCCTCGATCGCTGCAGGCGGTACCTTAGGGATTTTGATCCCTCCCTCGGTGATCCTTGTAATCTACGGCCTGCTAACTGAGACGAGTATTGGCAAGCTCTTTATCGCTGGAATCGTGCCAGGATTGCTGGGCGTCGTTTTCTATTTAGTGGCTGTTCGTTTTACGGTCATGCGTAATCCAACAGCTGGGCCTGCCGGCGCGCGCACCAGTTGGTCTGATCGCATAGCCGCACTGCGCGGAGTTTGGGCCGTATTGCTCTTATTCTTCATTGTGATTGGCGGCCTCTATGGTGTTTTAAATGTTTGGCCGTTAAATTTGACCTTTTCCCCAACTGAAGCTGCAGGCATGGGAGCAATGGGCGCCTTTTTGATTGCATTTTCACGGGGGCGGCTAAGCATTTCAGAAACGATGCAGGTGTTGACCGAAACTGTTCAAACTACGGCTGCATTGTTTGCTGTGTTAATTGGAGCTTGGGTGTTTTCAAACTTTGTAAATATTGCCGGCCTTCCTGAAGCCTTGCGTACATTGGTATCATCAACCGGGCTGACGCCAATGGCCGTCATGTTGATGATCCTCGCCGTCTACATCATACTTGGCTGTGTGTTTGAAAGCCTGTCGATGCTTTTGCTGACAGTGCCAATCTTCTTTCCATTGGTAACCAGTCTCGGATTTGATCCAGTTTGGTTCGGGATCATCGTAGTAGTTGTGATCGAAATAAGCCTAATTACGCCGCCGGTTGGCTTGAATGTTTTCATTCTTAAGGGCGTCGTCGGCGACGTCTCAACCGCCACCATCTTTCGTGGGGTCACTCCCTTCTGGGTAGTTGATATCATTCGCCTTGCAGTGCTTGTTCTAGTCCCATGGTTGGTGTTGTTCCTACCAAACTCTATGCATTGAAATCTGTTTAGATGCGAAACATTTTCAAATCAGTGTTATAGTGAGGGAAGCTTATAG
Organism: uncultured Alphaproteobacteria bacterium; assembly: GCA_913031285.1. GTDB lineage: Bacteria > Pseudomonadota > Alphaproteobacteria > Rhodobacterales > Rhodobacteraceae > LFER01. The sequence continues at coordinate 29,741 of CAJWEI010000028.1, forward strand.
TAAGGGCAGGGAGCTCTTGAAAGGGGCTCCACCATTCTCTGAACAAGCGGATGTCTTTTGACGCAGGATTAATCAACTTCGTTATATCACTTGATGGCAGCACCTTAGACCTCGTTTTATGTGGATATTAAGGGCACCTACAGCAGCCTTAAAAATTAACCTGATGCAGGACAAAAGGACGCTCCCAGGACTCTTGCTAAGTCTTTGGCTCAAACAAAGTGGACTAGAGAAACTACTTTTGTTATTTTTATCACTGAGTTATCAATGCTCAGGCAGGCAAATAGACTATACAATAGGGACTAGAATGACCACGGTATTTGATTTGCGAAATGTACCTGAGGAATATCTTTCCAATCCTTATCGTATTTTGTCGGAACTTCGTGCAAAATCGCCTGTTTACAAAAATCCAGACGGAACATTTATTCTAACGGGCTACAATGATATTGTTCAAACATATAGAAGCCCAATAATTTGGTCATCTGACAAAAAGGCGGATTTCAAGCCAAAATTCGGAAACACTCCCCTTTTTGAGCATCATACAAACAGTGTAGTTTTCATTGACCCACCAGATCACACGCGTATTCGGCGCCTGTTTCAATCAGCGTTCACCCGAAAGGCACTGGCTGCCTTTGTTCCACGAATAATTAGTTTGGTGGATGAGTATTTAGACCGCATAGAAGATCAGGGTCAATTAGAAGTGGTGGAAGAATTTTCATTCCGCCTTCCGATAGAAGTAGTCTGCGACCTGTTAGGTGTGCCCCGCCAAGATCGCGAATTGATCAGAGGATGGGCAAATGCAATTCTTACCGCGTTAGAGCCAACATTAACTCAAGAACAGCTTGATAACGGCAACGAAGCGGTTGTTAATTTTAAACAATACCTAAGGGATCTCATTATCCACCGGCGAGCCCACCCTGATGATGCACGTGACACTGAAATTCTTACTGTTTTGGTGGATGCGGAAGCTGATGGCGATCGCCTTTCGGAAACTGAATTACTGCATCAATGCATTTTCATGCTCAATGCAGGGCACGAAACGTCGACCAATATGATAACGCATGGTATCAATGAGATGTTAAGCAATCCCGATCAGATTGACCTTCTTTCAAAAGATCCTGATCTTATTGAGACGATGGTAGAAGAAGTGCTTAGATATCAGGCACCAATCCAGATTAACAACCGTAGGACAATTACAGACCAAACATTATCTGGCGTAATTATACCTGCAAATACAACTGTGCATCTGATGATTAACGCCGCCAATCGAGACCCTGCTCAGTTCCCAGAGCCAGACCGTTTTGATATCACACGACGTCCAAATCGGCATTTGTCCTTTGGGTTGGGTGTTCATATTTGTGCGGGGAACGCTTTGGCCCGGGTCGAGGCTCAAATTGCATTTCAGAGATTATTCAAACGTTTTCCAAAGCTTGCATTGCGCAGCTCTGCGGTAATTGCTCCAAGGTTGAGGTTCCGTGAGATATCTTCTCTGCATGTCTCAGTAACTTAAGGCTTGGCTCGAGACTGGAAAGCACATGAAAATAAAAATTAGGTTGAAAGCACTGCGTAAGGCTATCCGCTTTTAATTTTTTAATATTTTTAATAACATATATAAACGTGTTTTGAATCCATATTTTCTGTAGATAGCCTGTGCTTTCTAATTTGAACTGCGTAGTGGATAGTAAATGTTTTCTTCGGAATATTATTGGTCAATATATATCCTGCACATGGACTTTAGTTTTATCTGATTATGATCAAAAGCTGCTCAGGTTCGGTCAAATACAAGAAGGATTTTTATTTTTAGAACTAATAATCTGCAAAAAAAGCTACTACCTAAATGCTACATTAACTAAAAAGGAATGTTAAAGTGTCTATTCGCCCAGCTATTTCGAACACCCTCGCAACCCCAACCTTAGAAGGAGCTGGTGTGCATCTTCACCGCGCATTTGGCTTTAATCAGCCAGAACGTTTTGATCCATTTCTTCTTTTTGATGATTTTCGAAATGACGATCCTGAAGCTTTTGCAGGTGGTTTTCCATGGCATCCACATAGGGGAATTGAAACGATTACCTACGTGTTAAATGGCTCGGTCGATCATAGTGATAGTCTCGGTAATAGTGGGAAACTCAACTCAGGCGATATCCAATGGATGACTGCTGGATCTGGAATCATGCACCAAGAGATGCCAACCGGAAATATAAAAGGACAGATGCATGGATTTCAACTCTGGGCAAACCTGCCTGGCAGTCTAAAAATGACATCTCCGCGGTATCAGGATGTTGGGGGCGTTGAAATACCAGAAATAACAGATGACGACGGCACAATGGTAAAAGTGATCACTGGAGAGTTTTGGGGCCTACGCGGGCCAGTGGACGGAATAGCTGCAGATCCACTTTACCTAGACATTACCATTCCAGCCAGTTGCGAGAAATCATTTAAGGTGGACACATACAGAAATACTTTTGCCTATATTTTTGAAGGAGCAGGTAAATTTGCAGATGCGTCATCGCCGAAAGGAGTTTTATTAGAAAAAGAGGTCTTAGGGCAAGAATTAAATATTCGGGATATGTCTGGCAATCGTACATTAGTGCAATTTGGCACGGGTGACGAGATTGTAGTTAGGGCTGGTCCAAAAGGTCTTCGGTTTTTGTTAGTTGCTGGAACCCCAATACAGGAACCTGTCGCGTGGCATGGGCCTATAGTTATGAACACCAAAGAAGAATTACAGAAAGCGTTTTCTGATTTGCGGAACAATCGGTTTATAAAGCCAACAGATCATTAATTTAAGGACGAGAATATGGGTTTACTCCAGAACGGGAAATGGGTTGATCAGTGGTACGATACCAAAGCAACTGGTGGGCATTTTGTCCGAAAAGCGCCCCAATTTAGAAATTGGGTTACCGCTGATGGTGCTGCGGGACCAACAGGAGAGGGTGGGTTTAAGGCAGAGGTGGAGCGCTATCACCTCTATATTTCGCTCGCTTGTCCTTGGGCACATCGTACCTTGATATTTCACACTCTGAAGGGCTTGGAAGATATAATTTCCGTCTCAATAGTTCACTGGTACATGGCTAAGAATGGTTGGACGTTTGACGTTGGGAAGGGCGTAGCACCTGACACCGTTAACGGTGCACAGTTTATGCATCAAATCTACACCCACGCTAACTCAGACTATTCTGGCCGCGTAACTGTTCCAGTTTTATGGGATAAAAAAACAAAAACGATCGTTTCAAATGAATCACCAGAAATCATTCGTATGTTAAATTCAGCATTTGATGAAATTGGGGCGTTGCGTGGTGACTACTACCCAGAACATCTCAGATCTGAAATTGATATGCTTAATGACCGTATATACGCGACCCTAAACAATGGCGTATATCGCTGTGGTTTTGCTACAACGCAAGAAGCCTATGAGGCAGCTGTGACCCCACTCTTTGATACGTTGGACTGGCTTGAAGGTATTCTTTCCTCGAAACGCTTCTTGACAGGTAATAAAATCACAGAAGCAGATTGGCGTCTCTTCACTACGCTTATCCGGTTTGATGCAGTGTATGCGGGACATTTCAAATGTAATATCCGCCGCATCGCTGACTACCCAAATCTTTCTGGATATTTACGCGAACTTTACCAGCAACCCGGTATCGCCAAAACGGTCAATATGGAGCACATTAAACGGCATTATTATGAAAGTCATGAGAGCATAAACCCTTCTAGGGTTGTGCCTAAAGGTCCAATTATTGATTTCACGACGCCGCATGGTCGTGACAAAATGGGGAATTGAGTTTCAAATAGATAAGCAAGATGCCTCGATTATCGCAGGAAAGAAGCTAATGAAAGCCAACTTAGAGGCTTGTAAAAAATACCTTTAGTGTCGATGTGGCTGGTCTGTTTCAAAACCCTAGAGCACTTCGACATTGCCGCAGATACTAATGGACTGGCCTGATATATTTGATCCACTGGGAGAGCAGAGAAACATAGCCTGATTCGCAACGTCCTGCGCGGTTACCATCCGCCGTAGAGATATTTTGTCGATATATTGCTGTTCCATTTCACCATAAGATACCCCTAGTGTTTGCGCCCGGTCAGTGATTACCGCCTCAATGCGTGGCCCCGCAACAATTCCCGGTAGTAAGGCATTGACGCGGATACCGCTTGGCCCAAGCTCAATGGCAAGACTTTTTGCGAGGCCTATTATAGCCCATTTTGTTGCAGCATAAGGCGTCCGGTAGGCGTATCCCAATCGACCTGCAACCGATGAAATACAGATAATCGAGGCATTTTTTGATTGCTTGAGCAATGGAACCGCATGGCTTGCGCAATAAAATTGGCCATTAAGGTTTATATCTACTGTGCGGCGCCAGTCTGCTGCTGATATCTGCTCGACTCCGCCTGTCGGCCCGGCGATGCCCGCATTGTTAATCAACACGTCAAGCCCGCCCAAATTGGTGCCAACCTCTTCAAATAACCGTGCAACCTGATTTTCATCAGATACATCGCAGTGGCTGATCCCCCAAGTTGGGTGGGTTTTTGTAACCTCATCAAGCGCCGCATCCGCAATATCGCAAATGTGCAGGAGTGCACCAGTTTGCGCAAAGCCCTCGGCAATAACCCGACCGATACCGCTGGCCCCAGCCGTAACCATAACCCTAAGCGGTGGCGACTTTTCTGTAACAGTAGCCATTTTGCCTCACCGCGCCTTAAAAATTAACATCGTCACCGCCTTTGAGTTCAAGTAGTACACGCGCCTCATCTGGGCTGGCTACCTCTAGTGACAAACCTTCTAGAATTGCGCGGATCTTTAGTACCTGATCGGCATTGGAACGGGCCAGTTCCCCGGGTGCAATCCAAAGCGAATCTTCAAGTCCAACCCGCACATTCGCACCTTGGGCCGCACCCTGCGCGGCCAGAGACATCTGGCCGCGTCCCGCGCCAAGTATAGACCACTGATAGGACTGTCCAAACAACCGGTCCGCCGTGCGCTTCATATGCATCAAATCTTCGGGGTGACTGCCTATACCCCCCAAAAGACCAAAAACCGACTGGATGAAAAGTGGTGCTTTGGCCAATCCTCGATCGACAAAATGCGCCAGATTATAAAGATGGGAAATATCATAGCACTCAAACTCGAAGCGAGTACCATTGTCATTGCCTATTTTTAAAATGGTCTCTATGTCCTGAAAAGTGTTTTTAAACACCAAATCACGAGAGTATTCGAGGTTCTTGCGTTCCCAGTCGTGGGTAAAATCCGCAAAACGGTCTAGCATCGGATAAAGGCCAAAATTCATTGACCCCATGTTCAAAGACGCCACCTCGGGTTTAAAGGTTGTGGCCGGTCTCATGCGTTCCTGCACTGTCATATGTGGGCTGCCACCGGTGGTGATATTGACCACAGCATCTGTGGATTGTTTAATCCGCGGCAAGAATTGTTCAAATATCGCGAGGTCTTGCGTGGGCTTGCCGGTCTCAGGGTCACGCGCGTGTAAATGCAAGATTGATGCTCCCGCCTCGGCCGCTCCGAGCGCCGCTCTGGTGATATCTTCTGGTGTCACAGGCAGATGAGGTGACATGCTTGGTGTATGGATCGCACCGGTAACCGCACAGGTAATAATCACTTTGCGTTTGTCTTTTGCCATGGCGTAAATATTCTCGGTTTTGTTTATGTGTCGCATGACCCTATGTCACGTATCAGTAAATCAGACTATATCTTTTGTCATGATCTACCAACCCGCCTGGGGTATTGATATGTATCGTTTCTTAGGCCCATTCGCCGTTTCTAAACACTGGCGTGGCGCAGCCCTCCTCATCAAGTCCGTCAATATTGATCGATTGAGATCCAATCATCCAATCAACGTGAATCATACTGCTATTGCCACCACGCTGAATAACCTCATTTTTTGAAAGGGTATCTCCATTCTTGAAGCATTTGGAGTAGCATTGGCCTAAAGCGACATGGCAGGCGGCATTTTCATCAAAGAGAGTGTTGTAGAAAAGTAGATTGCTCTGTGAAATTGGAGAGCTATGCGGCACGAGGGCGACCTCTCCAAGCCGGCGAGCACCTTCATCGGTATCGATTAGCTTCAAAAAAACTTCTTGCCCTTTTGAAGCATTGGCTGTGTTTATACAGCCATCTTTGAAGTTTACAGAGATATTTTCTATCAGAGTACCTTGATGCGATAGTGGTTTGGTTGATCTCACATATCCGTTCACCTTCAATGCATGTGGTGTGGTGAAAACTTCCTCGGAAGGTATGTTAGGGTTACATATAACTCCGTTTCTTGCTACTGAAGCACCACCCATCCACTCATGACCATCTGCAAGCCCAACGGTTAAATCAGTACCCTCCCCATAAAAATGAAGAGCCATAAAGTTTCTACTGTTCAGCCAATCAGTGCGCTTTCGAAGGTTTGCGTTGTGCGCCTGCCACGCTCCCATTGGATCGGACCCGTCGGCACGTGATGCTTTGAATATAGCACTTGCTAGCTCTTTTTGAGCATCTTCAGCTATCAGGTTCGGAAATACGCGTTGAGCCCACTTAGTGCCCGGCCAGGCAATAATGTTCCAATTTACATCGAAGCGCGTAATTCTCTCTCGTACCGGTGATGACGCTTTTGAAACAGCTTGATTAGCGCGACCAATGTCTTCAGGGTCCTGACCAGACAAAAGTAAAGGATCTTCGCCGACGATTGCTAATCGCGCAGTGTTGTTATCAAAAGCTGCGCCAATACCATTAAACAACCAGTCAGTGGCCTTATCAAACGACGTTTTGTTAGCATTTTCGTAGCGAAGGAGCGTAACTTCTGGATCTGTATATATAGGCGTTACGATACCACATCCTTGTTTATACGCATGGTAGGCTAAGCGACGAACTAGTGGTGCTGCTTCTAGCGGCGATGTGATTATGAGGTCCTGATCAGGCTGTAATGCTACTCCAGTTTTAATTGAAAGTTCTGCTAATTTATCTAGCTCAAAGCTACTATCCCAACAATCGCTTGTCATTTAATTGTCCATTTTCAGTTTATATGCTTAAAGATAATGCAACCTTTTTCGATATCATCAAACAATGTAAATTAATTTCATATGAAATATTATTAAAACTCAACAAAACAGTTCTTATCCAGATGACCTGGGCCTATGAACCTAAATCTCCAATGTTAATGTATTGTGCTCTTAATCGCATGTCCCTTGATCCTAGACTCCGCGGTCCTTGCATTGGGGCTTAACGGTTCAGGATTTAATTAAGTTACCCCAGCTTTGCTTCGTGAAACCGGCTCTGTCTAAACCTGAACAAATTGATGCAAAATCCATTTATTGAGATTAAACGCGCTAAATAACTTTGTGGTTCCGTCAAGCGAAGTAACTAAGCTTACGCTTTAGTGGGGATGATGTTCGTTACTTCGCGCACATCAAATCCATTAGCACATCATACTAGCATGTGTAGCATGAACGCTATAACGTGCTAGCGCAGAAAGGTAGTCTCCTTTCGGTGCTTAGTAAGGGAAAAATTCATGATTTTGATCACTGAAGCGCAGTCTTCTTCTATCGTCACACCCGAACTTGCCTTCTCGGCAGTACGCGATGCATTAATTGCCGCTGTTGATCCAAATTCTGCAAGCTTTCCGGTAGTGGTAGCCCATGGTAGCGATCCGAAGAACCGGTTTACCATCAAGTCGGCGTCTGGTGCAAAGCTAGCCGGGCTGAAGGTCGGTGCCTACTTCCCCAGCAATGATGCACGTGGGTTGCCACGCCATGCTTCGACGATACTTTTAATTGACCAGAATACCGGGCGTATAGGTGCATTGATCGAAGGTTCAGCAGTGAATTGCTATCGTACTGCTGCGGCGGACGCGGTTGCAACCGATACTTTGGCGAGACCGAATGCCAAAGTCTTGACCGTTATCGGGACTGGCCATCAAGCTGCGTATGAGGTGCAGGCCATCGCTCGAATCCGAAAGCTGTCCCGTCTGCTGGTGGTCGGCAGAGATCCCTCTCGCGCTGGCTATTTCACCCAAAAATTGGTTAGCTCGGGTTTGCCTGCTGAATCTGCGACTGCGGAAGCCGCTGTTCGTGCCGCAGACATCATTATTACTGCAACGACAGCCACTGCCCCGCTCTTTAAGCCAGCATGGGTCCAACCAGGAACGCATATCTCCTCCATGGGATCAGACGCAAAAGAGAAACAGGAACTCCCCAGTGACCTTTTTCCCAAAGCAAGCCTCTTCTGTGATTTTCCAGAACAGTCCGTGCGTATCGGCGAGTTCCAGCATGCCAAAACTGGGATAACGCCAACTGCCATTGGTGAGGTTTTAACCGGCGGCGCTCCCGGTCGCCAGAATGAAAACGAGATCACCATATTTGACAGCTCAGGCATCTCGTTGCAAGACCTCTACATTGCTAAGGCCATCCTTGACCGGCAAACGGCAAGAGTATTGGCATAGTTAACGGTAAAGTTTATAAATCCATTGTCACAGCGTGGGACCAATGACGACTATTCGGTTCAGAGAGCATACCGACAGAACCAGAACCTTAATTAGGCTGTGGTGCTGATAAGAATGTAGATTCCAAGCAGAATAATTCCGATAAATAATGCACTGCGAAACTGTGCTTCAGACAAATGTCGCCGCAGATTCTGGCCTGCCCACATGCCGATCACGGATGGTGCGACTGCAAGAATAGAGGCGATCCCTAAATCAGTTGATAAAAGGGCGTTTGTACCTAGTGCAACGGCTAGAGCAACGGTGGACGTGGTGAACAACATGCCCATGGCTTGAATTAGCATGTCGCGTGACATTCCAATGCCCTGCAAGTACATCACGCCCGGTACTGCAAATGAGCCAGTCATCCCAGTGAATATGCCGTTTGTTGCGCCCAACACTACTCCCGCCCAACCTTCACTTTGCGCTTGGATTGTAAGGCGAATACCGAAAATGTTTAGCCCGCCGTAGGCAACCAGTAACAAACCAAGCAGTGCTGTCAGTACATCGAGGTCAACTCTGGGCAAAGCGGTCGCGCCAAGCCATACGGTAGTGGTTGCGAACAGGAGAAAGGGCCAGATACGCTGCAGAATTACACCAGTATAACCACCCAAGGTTGCCTGATATAAATTTGTGAAAAAGGAAGGAGCGATCATTAGAGCCATTGCTGTTGGTAAGTCTATTATAGCTGCCAGTAATCCAAGGCTTACTGACGGCAATCCAAGCCCAATTAAACCTTTCACACCCCCGGCAATGACGAATGTTGCTGATATGGCAAAGATCGTAAAGGGGTCAAACATAAGTTTTAGAATATAATAAAAAAACGTAGGCTGCCAGAGTGAGTCAATTAAATAGGAAGCTGGTGCCCAACTATATGTTCTGCGCGCCTTCAGGAAATGATTTCGCCAGCAACATTATCAACCATGACTGGACTATCAAAAAACTGAATATTTGGTTTTGAGTATCTATTGCTGATCCACTCTATTCGTTCATCATCAAACCAGGTCTTGGCATTCTCGACAGTATCAAAAAAATAGACACCACCGGAACGATTTTTCTCCATATCAGCAAGATAATTCTTCCTGATAAGTCCTTTAGCATCTTGATAGAGTGGTGCAGTCTCTAGAAACTTTTCCTTGAGAACTCTAGTATCTAATTCAGCTGAAACTGGAAACGTCACTATAACAACAATCATGATTACCTCGTAAAACCTATTTCTCGATCCATTTCAGAATATGACTTCCTATATGTTGTGCAATTGATTGAAGACAGATTTTCAGGACCTCTGGAATTTGGTTTTGAATGTGGAACTTAATGCAGAAATTCGAAGATTGCGCCGTATACTACTTAGGTAGTGTGAATTTGGTAGACAATCTTCTACGCTTTATGTGAGTCAGATTGGTATATTTCTTTAGATACCAGTAGGTCCATTTGCTTAAAAATAGTAGGGAAGAATTTTACAATAAAGAATTCAGCTTACACCATTAAACCACCATTCTGTCATCATGATTGCTTCAACGACATTTTAGAAAGAATAGCAATTGCCACCAAACTCTTGGAGTGATTTAGTTTAAATGACCGTTTTGGATTATATGGTCTAACATTTCACTTCGTACCTAATCCTAATTCAAAGTAAAAAAACTATGGAAAGGCAGTTTTGTGAACAAGAAAATTTTATATTTTGATATGGATGGTGTGCTTGTGGATTATCCTTCAGGAATTGCACAGCTGTCTTCAGAGGCACAAAAAGAATACGGAGGACGACTTTATGAAGTGCCAGGTGTTTTCTCACTAATGAAACCACTTGATGGTGGTATCGATGCATTTGAAACTCTTTCTAAAACCTATGACGCGTATATTCTATCTACGCCACCTTGGGGTAATCCAAGCGCATGGACTGACAAACACGAATGGGTGAAGAAATACATCGGGCAATCGGCATATAAGAAACTTGTTCTGTCTCATCACAAAGATCTCAGCAGAGGTGACTATCTTATTGATGACAGGACTGTGAATGGTGCTGGAGAGTTTCATGGTGAACATATTCACTTTGGAACTGAGAAATTTCCTGATTGGACAAGTGTTTTGGAATATTTATTGTAATTTAGGCGACATCTTTGACCCTACCCAAAATTATAAATCTTTTATTCAGTAAGTTTTAATAGACCTCTACTTAAATTTGTATTCACTTGTTTTTAACGAGATTAAGTTTTCTGAAGGATTAACGGTTTTAAATTATGATTCCATTTTGACACGATTGGAATTTTCACATATCGGCACACAATGGAGGATGTCTTTGTGGTAATGTCAAATACAAAGTCACTGGAAATCCTGAAATTAGTGCTGCTTGCCGTTGTAGATAACGCCAACTTCGAACAGGATTAGCATTTGACGCTCTGGCTTATTTCAATAATGTAAACTTTGAAATTACATTAAGAAAGTTGAAAAAATTCAACTTCACTAGTGAAAGTGGAAATCAGTAGGAAACATTTTTCTGTGATAACTGTGCGACAAGCTGATTCGTG
>CAJWEI010000029.1 GCA_913031285.1 uncultured Alphaproteobacteria bacterium
TGCATAAGACTATTGTGTTTATCACACATGATTTGGACGAAGCTCTGCGGATAGGAGATGACATTGCAATCTTGCGTGACGGCGAGTTGATCCAGAAAGGTAACCCTCAAAGCATTGTTTTAAAACCGGCGAACGATTACGTCGCTGATTTTACAAAAGATGTGAATAGGGCGCGAGTTTTGACGCTCAACACTCTATCCCATGAGGCGGGCGCCGAAGAAGGTTTACCCTTAAATAGTGACCTTTCTATTGAGGAAGCCATGCAAGAGATGATAGTGTCAGATCATAACTTGGTTACAGTTATGAAGGAAGGTAAGTCCATTGGGCAAGTTTCGCTCAGCGATATGGTCGCAGCAATTGCTAAGCCCAATACAACACAAAGTGGCGCAACCAACTCTTATCGTTAAACGTGTCAAAAAGGCGCCGTGTTTGTTATAAATATACCTTATAATTATTACTAAAGAATTAGCTTTGAAACATAGCCCTTAAAGCCATTGAGAGTAAGTTGTATTGCAAAGATCTAAACCCATAAGGAGCTGAGAGTAGTGTAGTGGGATACAAACCGATACAAATTTATTTTCGCCATATTATGTCGAAAAATCGTATTAAAGTTCAAAATTTTTGACGAAAATGAGAATCGTAAACAGAATTTCAGGGAGGCAATGATGTCAAAAATTCAGTCGTATAAAATGTTGATTGACGGAGAATGGGTCGATGCATCTGACCGAAAGATGTTTGACAGTGTCAACCCGTCCACTGGCGACGTCTGGAGCCAGATTCCAGAAGCAACAGAGAAAGATGTCGACCGCGCTGTAATGGCCGCTCATCGTGCCTTTAAGAAGGGTCCATGGGCCAGTATGCTTTCCACGCAAAGAGGAGCTCTTTTAAGACGGCTTGCGGAGCTGCTGGCAGAACGATCAGAGGAACTTGGACGTACCGAAAGTATTGATACTGGAAAAATGTTAAAGGAAACGCGCTGGCAAGCCAAATATATTTCCGAGTTTTTTCAGTTTTACGCAGGATGCGCAGATAAAATAACAGGCGATGTTCTTCCTATTGATAAGCCTGATATGTTTGTTTTTACCAACCGAGAGCCGTTGGGAGTTGTAGCAGCAGTTGTGCCGTGGAATTCGCAGTTGTTTTTGATCGCAGTAAAAATTGGACCTGCTTTAGCAGCGGGCAACACGATTGTTCTAAAGGCCTCTGAACATGCATCTGCCGCTATGCTGGAATTTGGTGTTCTTATTGAAAAAGCAGGCTTTCCTCAAGGTGTCGTCAATATTGTGACAGGCCACGGCGATCCTTGTGGTAAAGCACTAACAAGCCATCCAAAAGTAGCGCGTATTTCTTTTACTGGTGGACCGCGTGCTGCAAAACATGTGTTGCACAATTCAGCTGAGAATTTTGCCGAAGTTTCGCTAGAACTAGGTGGAAAATCTCCGTTTATCGTTTTTGAGGATGCCGATATTGAAAGTGCAGTAAACGGATGCATCGCCGGTATTTTTGGTGCAACAGGTCAGAGCTGCGTGGCTGGATCACGCCTTTATCTTCACGACGACATCGCTGACGAATTTCTAGATAGGATGACCCGTCTGGCTAAAGAAATTTGCATTGGCGACCCACTTTTGGAGGAAACCCAAATGGGGCCACTTTGCACACTGGGGCAGATGGCGAGCGTTGAAAACGAAGTTGCTCGTGCCGTCCAAGAAGGCGGCACAATTCTGTGTGGGGGAAAAAGGCCTGAGGGCATGAGGGGCAACTATTATGAACCCACGATCATCGAATGCCCACGGCAAGATATGCATATTGTCGATACCGAAATGTTTGGCCCAGTGCTAAGTGTTCTGCGGTTTAAGACAGAGGATGAAGTGATTGAACTGGCAAACGACACTGTTCACGGGCTTGCGGCAGGCATTTTTACACGTGATAGTGCTAGATCGCTGCGCATTGCAAAAGCAGTAGATGCCGGCATCGTTTGGGTGAATACCTATAGGGTAGTCTCCCCAATCGCCGAATTTGGCGGTGTGAAAGGCTCAGGCTATGGACGGGAAAGTGGATTTCAGGCTATGTACGACTATACCAGACCAAAAACGATCTGGATGAACACCTCTTCTGAGCCAATGACCAACCCATTCATGATGCGCTGAGGAGGTTGGGATATGAAATTTCAATTGGCAATAAATCTCGAAAGAATGGATAATAGCACCGATATGCGCGATGTTGCGCAACATACATTAGATATGGTGCAGATGGCAGAGACTGGGGGATTTAATATTGTGTGGGCAGCAGAGCATCACGCTTTGGAGATGACGATCGCGCCCAATCCGTTTCAAATACTAACATGGTGGGCAAAAGAAACCAGTAACATCAGGCTGGGAACAGCAGTTGCAACAGCAGCGTATTGGCATCCTATCAACTTGGCAGGAGAAGCTGCGTTTCTAGATCTTATTTCGGACGGGCGCCTCGAATTTGGCATCGGCTCTGGAGCATACCAGCGCGAGTTTGATAGAATGCACCCAGGTTTAAAACAGTCTGATGGATGGCGCCACATGCAAGAAATGTTGCCTTTAGTACGCGCGTTATGGCAAGGCGATGTTGAGCATAATGGGGATTACTGGAGCTTTCCCACTTCCACCTCTTGTCCAAAACCAGTACAGAACGAAGTCCCAGTCTGGGTCGCTGCACGTTCGCCGATCACGTTTGATTATGCACTGCGCGAGAAATGTCATGTGATGAGTTGGCCCCTTACCCGGGGCTTTGAAGAAGCAGAGCTTTACAAAAAACAACTTAATGAAGCTGTTATAAAAGCAGACAACGGATTTCGCCCTACCTTTGCGATGATGCGCCACGCTGCTATTTATGAAAATCAGAAAGATCGTGATGAAGCAATCCGCGCCATTCAGACCGTATTAGGACAATTTGAAAACCTGTTTCGCAATATGGGTGATGTCCACAACGGTTTTCCTAGGGTAATACCTCTTGATGAGTTGCAAGGCCGAGAGCAATATAAACCATCGATGCTGGAAGAAAACCTTCTTTTCGGATCACCTGATATAGTCATAAAGAAACTTAAAAAATATAAAGAGCTTGGGGTTGATGAATTTATCTACTACGCAAGCATGGGAATGGATATGGATACGCAAAAGCGCTCTATGAGACTATTTTGCAACGAAGTCATTCCAGAATTTCAACAAGGATAAAAGCCATGTCAAACGGTGTTGAGGTCAGGCGTGATGGCCATGTTCTAGAGGTTAAACTAGACCGGGGTAAGGTAAACGCAATTGATGTGCCCACGTCACAAGTCTTGGCCGCGGCTTTCAAAGAACTGCGCGAGGACAATGACCTTAGAGTGGCAATCCTTACTGGTGGTGGTGACAAAATATTTTCTGCAGGATGGGACTTGAAAGCGCTAAATGACGGTGAGATGCAGCTGGATAATTGGTGGGAAACCGATGATTACGGCGAGGGCGGCTTTACTGGTCTGACCGAAAACTGGATCCTGAATAAACCAGTAATAGCGGCGATAAACGGGTTGGCTATTGGCGGTGGCTTTGAGATGGCGATGGCCTGTGATCTGATAATTGCCGCGGAGCATGCCGAATTTGCTCTTCCGGAAATGCCGCTTGGTATTGTCCCAGATGCAGGGGCTTTGCAACGATTACCGAGGCGAATACCACATAATATTGCTATGGAAATGTTTTTCTTAGGCCGTAGAATGGGTGCACAGGAAGCAGCTCACTATGGCCTTGTGAACAAAGTAGTTCCCAAAGACAACCTTATGGAAGCGGCACAAGAATGGGCGGAATCTATCGCATGGTCTGCTCCACTTGCAATGCAATCAGTAAAAGAAGTGCAGCGGGAAATTGAATGCATTCCGCTGGAAAGCGCTTTTCGCAAAATGCGCACAGACCCCATGCCTACCTACCGAAAAATGCTCAAGTCAAAAGATGCGGCAGAGGGGGTTGCCGCCTTCGTTGAAAAGCGGGAACCAAATTTTAAAGGGGAATGATCATGTTGCCACCCCGATCCATCACCCGCATCGCAAGTATTGGTGGCGGGCCTATCGGAGCGGGCTGGGCGGCTCACTTCTTAGCCCGTGGGTATGACGTCAATGCCTATATCCATGACGATAGCGAACGAGCCGTGTTTCATGCAATTTTGCAAACCGGTTGGAAAAGCCTCACAGATCTGGGCCTTTCTCCAAACGCATCTCTGGATCGCCTAACACTCACCACAGATTTAGAAAAAGCTGTGCAAGGGGCGGGCTTTATTCAAGAAAGCGCCCCAGAACGTATCGAATTAAAACAGGCTTTATATGCCAAACTCGGCGCAATTGTTCCGGCAAACGTTATTATAGGTTCTTCAACATCAGGCCTTACAATGACCGATATTCAACGCAACTGTGTTACTCCTGAGCGTTGCGTCATCGGCCATCCCTTTAATCCGCCTTACCTTTTGCCTCTTGTTGAAATTGCAGGAGGTGATCAAACTGGGCCCGAAGCCGTCGAGTGGGCTGGTGAATTCTACAAAGTCGCTGGGAAATCACCTCTGATCATGAAAAAGGAAATTCCGGGTTTTGTAGCCACACGTTTACAGGAAGCTCTCTGGCGGGAAGCACTTCACATGGTAGCCAACGGCGAAGCAACGCCTGCAGATATAGACAACGCACTTATGAATGGCCCTGCCCCACGCATGGCCGTTCAGGGGCAATGTATGGCCTTTCATGTGGCGTGTGGTGAAGGCGGGATGGCAACAAACCTTGACCAGTTCGGCCCAGCACTGAAGCTCCCATGGACACGCCTAGATGCGCCTGAGCTAACCGAAGAACTACGCAATAGGATGGTCGACGGGTGCAATGAAATTGCTGCAGATCAGCGGTTTGAAGATATGGCCGCAAAACGCGATGCCCAAATCGTTGCTGTACTGCGCGCTATTCGCGATACGGCCTAGGATAAAATGTCATAAGTGATTGACCTTTGCCGCTTATGACTCGAAAGAGCCAACTATCGGGCGGGAGTCCATAGCGTCGTAAGTTTTGCTATCTCTGCATAAAGCACCACTAGCTTTAATTTCTCTTAGAAGATAGATATTTACTTGTTGGTGCCTTTGATTGAATTTCTTGGAAATAGGATCGCCTTTTGAGCGTTCTGGAGAAAATTGATCGCCTAACTTGGTTTTCGGAAAAGCTGAACTTTATCTTCATAGCTAAAAACTTGTGCTGGTTTACATAATTTACATAGAACAAGGGTCAACGACTGAGACTCATTCGGCTGAAAATTTGCAATAATCTGCACTATTATTGCGTTTTCTGGTCAGCCACTATTTTGTGACGGGTATTCAGCGTTTCCAGAAAACTCCCCAAAGTCCCTGGCCAATGAGGTGCCGTTTCCTGTTCTGGCCACGCTTGACGATAGGCACTCGGCCTACGACCAAAACACTTTCTGAAGGCATAAGCAAAATGAGACAGGGAATTAAATCCTGATGCCGTTGCAATTTCACGCACTCCCAATTCAGTCGAAATTAAAAGTACACGGGAATGTTGCAACCTAAGTAGTAGACCAAACTGCACGATGCTACATCCTACCGATTTACTGAATTGGCGTTCAAGCTGGCGTTGAGATAAGCCAATTTTTTTTGCAATTTCGGGCACTGTAAATGGTTCGCTGATGTTCTGCTCGATAATATTGATTGCAGAGCGCACCACAGGCATTAACTTTCCAATTCCACGGCCCAACGTCTTGCGTTGCGGATCAGATGCGTGACGCACCGAGTGATGCAACATTTGGTCAGATATCTCTCCCACTAGCGCCATGCCAAAGCGCTGGCCAATAATATGCAACATTAGATCAATTCCCGCCGAGGCTCCCGAACATGACAGAATATTCCCATCAACAGTGAATAATTGTTCTTTCGCTTTGATATTAGGAAATTTTTCCTGGAACCCTGCCAAGTAAGACCAATGTGCAGTTACTATTCGGTTGGCCAAGAGACCTGCCTCGGCAAGAATATACGCTCCCATTTCAACACCGCAAATTTGCGTACCATACCGCCCCTGAAACCTCAGCCATGAGAATAGGCGTTTGTTGGAATAATGTTCGGCACCCCAGCTCCCAACTACAAAAATAAGGTCATTTCGCTCAATCTTTTCAGGTGGTAGCGAACACTTTAGGGTCATGCCATTGCTTGGAATGACCTCAGGTCCATCAAAACTGATAAAACTATGCTCATAAACATTCTCTGGCAAAAGATAATTTGCAATCCTGACAGGCTCCATCAAATTTGACAGGCTGAACATATTGAACCGGGGGATCAAAACGAAAAATATTCTGCTTACCAAAATTGTACTCCTGAGTATTTGGCCAAAGACGAAGCTAAGTAAAAAATTATGCACCACAAATCATCGAAAAATCGCCACAGAGATTTTCTTTGTGACGAAAATTCGATATAGTCAAGAGATTTGAATTTTCATGATGAGTCATCATTTAAGGGAGTTGCTCTATGAATTACGAAGTAGTTGTATCCTGCGCGGTGACCGGAGCAGGCGATACCACAGGTCGAAGCCCACACGTTCCAGTCACCCCCAAAGAGGTTGCAGAATCAGCTATACAAGCCGCCCAAGCTGGAGCTGCAATCGCACATATACATGTTCGAGATCCAGAAACTGGTAAAGGTTCAAGAGATCCAAAATTGTTCAAAGAGGTTGTTGATCGAGTGCGCGAAAGCGGAACAGATGTAGTAATAAATTTGACAGCAGGCATGGGAGGCGACTGGGTTCCCTCTGAACAAGATCCTGCAATGCCAGGGCCTGGAACCGATATGATAGGCGTCCAAGAACGTCTTGCACATGTCGAAGAATGCAGGCCAGAGATTTGTTCGCTTGATTGCGGAACTTTAAACTTTGGGAACGGCAATGAAATTTACATTTCGACACCACCAATGCTACGCCAAATGGCCGCTATGACCAAGGAGTGGGATGTCAAACCAGAATTAGAAGTATTTGAACTGGGTCATATTCGCTTTGCTACTCAGATGATTGCTGAGGGTCTTATCGCCGACCCACCTATATTCCAGATTTGCCTAGGAATTCCATGGGGGGCCGATCAAAGTGTGGACACGATGAAAGTTATGAAAGACCATCTGCCCTCAGGGGCAAATTGGGCGGGATTTGGCATTTCACGTATGCAGATGCCAATGGCTGCCGCTGCAGTTGCTATGGGAGGCAATATACGCGTTGGTCTAGAGGATAATATTTACTTAGACCGCGGTGTTTTGGCGACTAACGGCCAGTTAGTTACACGCGCTGTAGAAATCCTAGAACGCATGGGCGCGCGGGCTTTAACCCCACAAGAGGCGCGTAATAAATTGAAGCTAAGAGGAGCTATAAATTAACATTTCCGACAGCGCAAATGCCCCTTCAAATAAAAGGAGGGACTTATAAAATCTGATTTGCAATAGTTAGTCCAAATAGTTAGGACGCAACAAGCCTTATTAAAAAACACACCAGGAAGATCAATGAACCTGTCTATGTCGCATGAAAACGAGCTTTTGCTCAACACTGTTAAGTCCTTTTTAGAGGACGAAATCTACCCTTACGAAGACGAAGTAGATCGTACAGGTCAAGTCCCAATAGAACTTGGGCGCCAGATAGAAGATCGTGCAAAAAAAATCGGTCTTTTCGCTGCCAATCTACCCGAGAATATCGGTGGCGGTGGGTTGAATTATTCAGAAATGTCTTTGGTCGAACGTGAATATGGCAAAACTACCCATGCTTTACACTCTTGGATTGCTCGGCCAACCGAATTGTTACTCGCCTGTGAGGGTGATCAAATCGAACGCTATCTCAGTCCTTGCGTTACGGGCGAGAAGCGCGAACTGTTTGCTTTGACCGAGCCTGAAGCCGGCTCAGACGTAATGGGCATGAAAACAAATGCAAAACGTGACGGAGACGATTGGATATTAAATGGCTCAAAGCATTTTATTTCGGGGCCAGTGATGCCCGATTTTGCCATTGTGTTTGCAATGACCGGTATGGATGAAACGCCACGCGGACCACGAAAACGCGTAACAGCCTTTTTAGTGGATGTCGGATTACCAGGATTTGACTGCAAAGAAGGTAATAAATGTGTCAGTTATCGCGGCTATAAAAATTTTCAACTCAGCTTTGATAATGTTCGTTTAGGTCCAAATCAGATTTTAGGCCAAGAAGGGCGCGGGTTGGAATTATCTGGCCAGTGGCTTGGAATGGGCCGGATCTGGGTCGGAGCGACATGCTGTGGCAAAGCGGAGCGCATGATGGAAATGGCTACTGATTGGGCGGCAAACCGGAAACAGTTTGGAAAGCCAATTGGCACCTTTCAGGCGACTGGGTTTCGTCTGGCCGATATGGCAATTGGTCTACGTACGGCTGATTTACTTGTGGCAGATGCCGTAAAACGCGCCGATGCGGGATATATGGAAGATATGGATGCCGCGATGGTCAAAGTTCATTGTTCGGAAATGTTACACAAAGTCGCAGATGACACTGTCCAGATCTTTGGTGGTATGGGTTTGATGGAGGAATTGCCAATTCAACGCTTGTGGCGCGACAGTCGTCTGGAAAGAATTTGGGATGGGACGTCAGAAATTCAGCGTCATATTATTACTCGGTCAATTCTGAGGCCTCTGGGTGCATGACACCAGCACAACGCCAGAACTTCGAAAGGCTTCTTTGCCCCAGACATGTTGCTTTCATTGGAGGTACAGATGCAATTATCGCTATTGGTGAAGCAAAGCGGCGAGGCTTTGAGGGCGCATATTGGCCTGTGAATCCAAAGCGCCACACCCTCGCTGAGATTGAATGTTTTGCAACAGTAGAGGACCTTCCGGAAGCTCCCGATGCCGTATTTTTAGCCATCCCAGCCAAAGCGGCTGTTAAAACAAGTGAAAAACTCAGAGAAATGGGTGCAGGCGGAATTGTTTGCTACTCAGCTGGTTTCAAAGAAACTGGTGCCGCAGGACAAACACTTGAGTTGCAGCTTAAAGAGGCCGTCGGTGAAATGGCTCTGATAGGGCCTAATTGCTACGGCATCGTAAACTACTTAGATAAAAGTGCCCTTTGGCCTTTTGCACATGGTGGAGATTGTCCCGGCTATGGCGCAGCAATCATTACCCAAA
Organism: uncultured Alphaproteobacteria bacterium; assembly: GCA_913031285.1. GTDB lineage: Bacteria > Pseudomonadota > Alphaproteobacteria > Rhodobacterales > Rhodobacteraceae > LFER01. The sequence goes on from CAJWEI010000029.1 coordinate 9,154, forward strand.
GTGGCATGTTATCCTCTGATATTTCGATGAACCAGCGTTCTCTTCCTATGACCCACATGATTTCAGCCGGTAATCAGGCAGTTTTAGGGATCGAAGATTTTATTGACATTTTATGCGAGAACCCAGCAACGCGGGCAATAGGTGTGCATATTGAAGGGCTATCAGATATTCCTAAGTTTGAGCGCGTCGCGTTGAAATCTCTGGCCCATAATACTCCCATCGTTGCTCTTAAAACAGGGCGATCCGAGATCGGCAGGAGCTTGACAATCAGTCATACCGGATCAATTTCGGGTGCCAACGAGCTTTATGAAGCCTTATTTGCGCGCACTGGGGTTATTAGCGTGAACAATCCGACACAATTATTGGAAACTTTAAAATATCTCTGCGTGTTGGATTGCCCAAAAGGGAACAAAATCGCCGGGTTCACCTGCTCTGGCGGTGGCGCAACAATGCTCGCAGATTACGCTGAATACATCGGCCTCCAATTCCCTGCCTTTGATAAAAATACCACACAGATACTGACAGATTTATTACCCCCGATTGCAACAGTTACAAATCCACTTGATTACACAACGCCAATCTGGGGCCAAACAGACGCCACAGAACCCATTTTTTGCGCTGCACTCTTAAACCAAGATGTCCAAGCCGCTGTTTTAATCCAAGACTATCCAGCAGCAGGTTTAGATGAGAGTAAGATATACTATCAAAATGATGCTGTAGCCTTTGGAAATGCGGCACGATCTGTGGGAATACCAGCTGCAATTTGTGCGACTTTACCAGAAAATTTAGATTTTCAGACTCGAAATACTCTCATCAAACAGGGCGTTGCCCCAATGCAAGGTTTGCATGAAACTCTTAACGCCATTAAGTCGGCTGTCTGGTGGAATGAACGCAGAACTTATCTGAATAATCATCCATATGAAGCACTGTCGGCCACTGGCGACCACAGAACAAGTGTTACAATCAACGAAGCAGAGGGGAAAAGGTTGTTGCGCGAGGCTGGGTTTCGGGTTCCCGTTGGCGGTTTAGCCAGCTCCAAAGTAGCAACATCGATTGCTGATAAGATTGGCTATCCAGTTGTTTTAAAAATGATGGGACCCAAACTGCTACATAAAACAGACGCAGGCGCAGTCACCTTAAATATTAAATCGCAAGAGGCGCTCGAACAAGCAATCACCTCTATGCAGGCCAGTGTGCAGGCTTATGATCCCGTCGCCACGACAGATTTATTTTTAATCGAAAAAATGGCTAATCCACCTCTGGCTGAACTGGTTGTTGGTCTAAGACAGGATCCACAATTTGGCTGGGTTTTGACAATAGGAAGCGGCGGCATTTTAGTAGAATTAATTGGCGATGCAAAAACACTTTTAGTGCCCACCAGTGTTGAAGCAATTGAAAAGGCACTTAAAGGCTTAAAGGTAGCCCAGTTACTGAATGGGTTCCGCGGTGCAAACTGTACAGATTTCAGTTGCTTGGCTCAAACGATTCTGGACCTGTCCACTTGGGTACTAAAAAAAGAGACTCAGTTACAGGAAGTCGAAGTAAATCCGTTATTTATCTATGAAACTACCTCGTTGGCCGTGGATGCGTTAATTCAAAAATTAGCCTGATAAGCTCATTTTCTAAAGAAAATATGTGGCTCAATCTTTAGCAGTGTAAGTGACCCTTGAGCATATTCACCAATTATTAATTTTAGCAAATGCTGTGATGGAACAGCAAAGGACATTAAGAGTTTTTTGAATAACGCTGCACTTTCGCAGAAACTCAAAAGCGCTTGCCACCTACTAACGGACATTTAACGGCTTTTTAGGAATCAGATTAAAGTAAGCTACTATTCACAGAAACTCACAACTACCGTGCATTTAAGCTATTTTTAGATCATTTTTACTAATAGCTATATCTTACAGCGTCCTTACAGCTAAGATGACAGTTTTTTGCAGGGTGACCGGCATGGAGGACAATCACAGCTTTGATCACTTCAGGAGCTCAGCGAGCAAGCCTTACTTTGAAATTTTACAGAATTCTTTTTTGATCAAATCTGAGGTTTTGAACAAGATTGACCATACAATTTGTCAAAATCATACTTTTGTGTTTTGTTTTTACTATTCTATTCAAAATTCGGGAGAACACATTGGCAAAATATGCAGTTTATACAAAATGGTACTGGCCAGAGGGCGTAATAGGGTCCAATGAACTCAGCGATCATATGAAGAAGAACGTACCCAATAATCATCCTTTTGACGATATCTTGTGGTGGCAAATTGACGAACATCATCATCAATCGGTTGCCATTTATTCTTCTGAACAGGTTGCTGCTGCGTACCGAGAAAAGGTCTTGGCCTACCGCGAAAACGAAAATAATACTGGCTGCTCAATGGTCGAGGAGACTATGGGGCCAGTACTGTCTCAACTAACTGATATTAAACCAAAAACTTCGCGTGCATATACACAAATTCGCGAAGAATTATTGTCGAAACTCACAGTAGTCCGCCCTTCGACTTAAACTTAACGCCAACTCAACCGACTCAAGGTGACAGGGACAATATTCACTCTTGCGCGATTTGGAACTTGACGAGCAATTAGAGGAGTTCGTGAGTGGATATCTTGATATGCTGTTGCTCGATATATTGGGTAAAAACTATAGCCTTGATAATAAGATGCTTGAAAACAATTTCATGTTGGCAATTCAAAAGATATACTTCAAAAGTTGTAAATGCATTGAGAACATTGGCATCGCAATCTTCATTTTATGCGTGTCAGTGGTTATTGACTTGGAACGCCAGAAAAAACACTACGCCTTTTCAAAGAAGAGCTTTGCCGCAATTTTTAAAAACAAAGGGTCCAAAGTATGCCACTGGAAATTCGCCGTACGCTTTTATGGCAGCAAAAGACTTTTCTTGAAGGCTGGAAAAAAGTTGATGCGCCTACGCGCGTTCTCGCAGCGATGATGATTATCAAAAATCCTTGGTTTGGTCGTGGCCACGTCGACAATTTGCGTCCAGAAATCAAAGAATATGGGCCAGTAATCGGGGAAATGCTTACTGAAATGTTGCTTGATGCCACTGGAGATCAACTTGAAGGATGTGGAAAAGCCAGTGTCGTGGGTATGGGGGGTGAAATAGAACATGCACAAGCGATGACCCATACTTTGCATTTTGGGAATCAGTTCCGGGAAGCTATCGGGGCCAAGAGTTATCTTGCCTTTTCAAATACCCGCGGATCTGCAAATTGCGCCATAACCATTCCGCTCATGGACAAACACGACGGAGGTCGACGCTCACATTATCAAACCATCCAGACAAGCGTTGCAGATGCTCCCGCCGATGATGAAATTATAATAGCCTTGGGAGCATCAGTTGGCGGTCATCCCAATCATCGTATTGGGGACAGATATGAAGATTTACGCGATATGGGCAGAGACATTGACAACCCAGCGGGAATTTAAATGCCTTTAAGCCAAGATGGAACAGCTTATGATTTGGTCGGATCAAAATATGCACCTCTAATCGTTCTGATACACGGCCTAGGCCTAACTCGAGACGGAACTTGGGGACGAATTAGCCCTAGTCTTGCAGAAGAATTCCGAGTTTTAAGCTACGACCTTTGCGGTCACGGTGAAACTTCATTACCAAAAAAGCCCGTCACTCTCGCCCTGTTAGCAGAGCAGCTTATAACATTGTTGGATTTCCTTGGTTTAGAACGGGCTGCACTTGTGGGATTTTCGCTCGGGGGGATGATAAACCGCCGCGTGGCCATTGATTATCCTGACAGAGTTACAGCACTCGCCATCTTAAACTCCCCCCATGAACGGGGCGAGAAACAGCAAAAGCTCGTGGAGGACAGTGCACGTGCAACGAGATCAGGCGGTCCGGGAGCGAACCTTGATGTGACCCTTGCGCGTTGGTTTACAGATGCGTTTCGAATAAATTATCCTGATCAGGTCGCTTTGATCCGTGACGTGGTTCTTGCCAACAATGCCTACAACTATGCCGCTCATCGACAGGTCTTGGCGGAAGGTGTAGTTGAACTGATCCGTCCCAATCCGCCACTGCAGCATCCTTCACTGGTCATAACATGCCAGAATGATACTGGGTCGACGCCAGCTATGAGCTATGCCATTGCTAAAGAAATTAACGGGGCAGAGATAATAATTGTCCCCAACTTGCAACATCTGGGGTTGATCGAAGCTCCATCCGCTTTCGCTGATCCCATCGCATCGTTTCTGCGCAAAAAGATCAGATGATGTCAGAAAGGATTTGAAATGACGAATTGGACTGGCGGGCAGGCCGCTGTTGAGGCTTTAAAGGCAGAGAATACGAAATTTGTTTTTGGGCTTATCGGTTCTGCAACAATGGAAATGTTTGATGCTCTTTACGATGCTCAAGACATCAAGCTCATCGGTGTGCATGATGAACGCACAGGGACCCATATGGCAGATGGCTATGCGCGTGCCGCTGGGCAGACAGGTGTAGTGCTAGCGGGGCAAAATGGCCCGGGCACAACAAACCTTGTTACCGGACTTGCGCAGGCGAAAGCCGCCTACACGCCTATTTTATCTATCGGCGGTGCTCTGGCTTCTAGCCACGTTTATCGCGATGCGTTTCAAGAGGTTGATCAGCAGGCACTGTTTACGCCAATCACTAAAAAGACTTGGACAGCTACCAGTACCGAGCGCGTCCCTGAAATGGTACGCGAGGCGTTTCGTGTGGCCAATGCCCCGCGCAAAGGGCCAGTGCAACTAAATTTACCAAGAAATGTCCTAGCCGGTCAGGCAGACTTTGAGCCCATGCAGTCGCCTCTGGCCTACAGACCCATATCATTACAAGCTGCCCCAGCCGAGGTTATTTCACAAGCTACAAAGTTGCTGTCTGAAGCCGAACGACCCGTGATAATGGTAGGAGGTGGCATCAAGAATACATCTTCAGCAGATACTGCAATGGAATTGGCCGAAGCTTTTAATATTCCTGTCGTATCTTCGCCAGGTCACGGGGATGCGGTCCCATTTGGCCATCCCCTTAATGCAGGACAAATGGGCCCACGCGGAAATGCTGTTGCTTCTCGTCTGATGAAAGGGGCCGATGTTATTCTGGCCCTTGGTACGCGCATCGGGTTTAACTCCACTTTCTACAGTTATGATAATATCAATCGTGCGGCTAAGATTATCCATGTAGAACAGGAACCAACGGCCATAGGCCGTTATTTTCCGGTCGAGATGGGTATTTGGGGCGATGCACCAACGGTTGCCCAACAGCTTTCAATAGAAGCCAATAAATTTAATCAACGTAAGGAAGCACTGGCCTGGAGCGAAACACTCCAAGCGGATCGCAAAGCATTTCTCGCACAACGCGACGCCGATGCCCTGATTGACGCCATTCCCATTCAGCCCTCAGGTCTTTACAAAACACTGCGTGACGTATGCCCTAAAGAAAGCGCATATACGATGGATGCAGGCACTTTGTGTCTTCAAGCCACTGATGCCCTCAATTACTGGCAGCCTCAAAGCCTCTTTACGCCGCTTGACTTTGGTTTGGTTGGCTTTTCTTTTGCCGCCGGCCTTGGGGTAAAGCTAGCAATGCCAGAGCGCCCAGTTATTTCCTTGATGGGCGATGGCGGCTTTGGAATGACTACATCAGAACTTTCGACTGCAGTAGATTATGAAATTAATACCGTGACAGTTGTCATGAACAACGGTTGCTGGGGCGCTGAAAAAGCCTATCAACGTGATTTTTTCAATGGCCGTTATATTGGTGCGGACATCTCGAGCCCACCCTTTGATAAGCTTGCCGAACTTTATGGGGCGAAAGGATATCGCGCTGAAACGCTGTCTCAGACGGCAGCCGCAATTGAAGCGGCTCTTTCATGCGGTAAACCCGCTGTTATCGATGTACAAGTTGACCCTGCTGCACTTTATTCGTTTCGCCGCGACAGTTTCAAACACAGAGGAGGATAATACATGCCAAAAAAAAACTATCCCGCAACCGAAGCCCAGCGCGCAACTGGGGATTGGAACCCTTTTTGGGATACGTTGGCCGACCTTGACGCAGATTATCTCGAGACTTTTTTGGCATTTCGTGCCGTACCTCAAAAAGGACCATTACCGCAAAAATATAAAGAACTGATATTTATTGCGATAAATGTGGCGACGACCCATCTATGGTCATCCGGAGCACGGCGCCATATGCAAAACGCACTCGAAGCTGGTGCTACAAAAGAAGAAATCCTTGAAGTTATCCAATTAACCTCCATCATGGGTATCCATTCTATGACAATGGGTGTCCCTATCCTGATGGAAGAATTAAAAAAATTTGAGACAACGGCCTGATTTTTTATCTCGCATACGGGTAACCCAAAGTCATGAACTTTACTAATTGTGAAGCCTCAATTAGACGTTTAGTCGTAAGAACTAAATAGGTGCCAACTTGCTGATCTTTGAGAAAATGTATCTTCCAGCTCGTCACACTCTGCAAAACGCCGTACCACAAGCGATCATACCCATGGCTCGGGGGTTGTGCGCGACACTCACGCAGTTATGATTAGAGTGATACAATTATAACGCTGAATAATCAGGACCCCTAATGTTGCATGATGCCGATCCGTTTTTTCAACCTGTTTCCGCGATGGAACTTGCTCGTTTTGCTGGTGTGCCAACTTTCATGCGGCTCCCCTCTTTGAAGCTGGAGAATCCTCGTTTTAACGAAGTAAATATGGGTTTATTGGGCGTGCCTTGGGATGGAGGAACAACCAATAGACCCGGTGCGCGACATGGACCGCGCCAGATGCGCGATTTGTCTACCATGATCCGAGCGATGAACCCAGTAACAGGCATTTCTCCCTTTGCCAGAATCAATTGCGCTGATCTGGGCGATGTCCCGCCAAATCCAGTGGATATTCAAGATAGCCTTAATCGTGTGACAGACTTTATTTCAGTCATGAAAAAGAAAAATATTACCCCAATGACAGCGGGTGGCGATCATCTTGTTACACTTCCTATTCTTCGCGCCTTGGCTATTGACGGTCCTTTAGGCCTAATCCAGTTTGACAGTCACACAGATCTTTTTGACAGCTACTTTGGGGGTCATAAGTTGACCCATGGCACTCCTTTTCGCCGCGCTATCGAAGAGGGTCTGGTAGATCCAAAACGCTTTGTTCAAGTCGGCATTCGCGGCACTGCTTATAACCTTGACGATGTCGAATGGGGTATTGATCAAGGTGTCAGAATAATTCGCGTAGAAGAACTATTTGATCGTGGCATTCCAGATGTCATGGCGGAAGTACGTGAAATTGTTGGAATTTCACCAACATATTGCTCTTATGATATTGATTTTGTTGATCCAACCTTTGCACCCGGAACTGGGACGCCAGAAATTGGCGGCCCTAACAGTTTTCAGGCACAACAGGTTATTCGCGAACTAGCAGGAGTAAACCTAATCGGAGCTGACTTGGTCGAAGTCTCTCCGCCGTTAGATGCTACCGGCGGAACAGCTTGGCTTGGGGTATCACTCATGTTTGAATTGATATGTATTTTATCGCAAAATATAAAATATCACGTCAACAATGAACAAATATAAAAATAGTATTATTAGTGTGGAAGCCACTGTCCTAAACAGTTCTTAAAATTTATACAAGTTTTTCGCTTTTCGCATAGAAAGTTAAGAACAGCGATCTGGTGACATGGCCTCAATATCTGAATGTAAACTAGCTATCAGCCATTAGAATAACGATGGGTGGTAAGAAACGCATGTGTTGTAAAGTAATTTTGGTTGGGGAAATTCGAACTTTTTGATATAACCCTCTAAATCTGTGAAGGAATTAATTATTCATACACCTCTGGAAAAAACTACTATTGAAGTCTTTGCTAAGCCAAAATATTTATTGGAGATTGGTTTGACTTAGCTCAACCAACTGAAAACATGAGCACCCCAAATACTACATTTAAATACTCAACTTATTTAAAGAAAAATAAGGATACACATGAGTTTATGTTTATAAAAGCATCTAAAGAAATAATAGATATTCAACTCCGTTCAGGCGTTTCTATACCGACAGACGGAGAGATGTGGCGCAAAAATTATATTCATTATCATTGCCAGCACTTAAATAGCTTTAGTTTTGACAATCTAGTGTAACGTAAGTTGAGTGACGGCGCTTATGAAATAGACTTGCGTGCTATTAGAAGTAGAATTAAACACACAACCAAACTTATGTTTCCATAATTATCGAGCGAGCCAGGCAGTTAGCCCAAAGCCACTGAAATTTACTCTGCCGGAGCCTTTGACAATAATGGATGCGATAGCGAACTGTTTTTATGCTGACCTGACCGAACTAAATACATTTTTTGCAGCGACGATTAACAAAGAACTTTTGGCGCTTGAGGATGCGGGTTGCAGTTACATATAAATTGATGAGCCGCTATTTGCTCGTAGCGTTAAAGATACCTTAGATTTTGGTATGCAAGAGCTTGAAAGATGCTTTCATGGTGTACCAAAATCTATTACTAGAAATGTACATATGTGCTGTCGTTATCCAGATCGCTTAGCTGATGTTAATTACAAAAAGGCTGATCCTTTAAGTTTCCATAAACTAAGTATTAGTACTGAAGAAATTTGAAAATAAAACGGTAGTTTTCAGTTTTTTGGTAATTGCGTTAAGTCGTTTAGAGACCGCTGAACAAGTTGTTGAAAGGCTAACAGCTGCGCTTAATTAAATGGCCAGAAAACGGTGAGTAGTAGCGCCTGATTGTGGTCTAGGCCTACCGTCGGAAAAATTGGTAGAAGCTAAGTTGCAAGTTATGTGCAAAGTGGCAGGTATCTTTTGAAAAATCATTTTATATATTCATTTTTCCAGCTAATTTTATTTTTAATCTGTCAAGCTGCAGTACTCCAGTAATACTATCCGAAGCTAAAAAAGTTAAATTCAGAACTGCATTATTCTCCGAGGCATTACTTTAAAGTTGTTCAATTTTGGATACATAATTGATTTTCAGAATATTTTTGTTGTTATTTAAAAATTAGTGTGGTGATGTTTAGCAATTATATCAGGAGGGAACTATGAACGATCAAAAAAATTCCACCCAACAAACAGCAAAAGCAGTAAAAAAGTTCAATAGACGCACGCTGTTAGCGAGTGGCGCCGCATTGGCTGCTTTTACACCCATTGCGCCGATGTTTGTCAAAAATGCATTCGCAGCCACAAGCGGCCAAGTCAATGTCTTAATGTGGGGCGAGTATTTGCCAGACTCAGTGATCGCTGATTTCAAAGCAAAAACTGGAATAACAGTTAACCACACAAAAATTGGCGATAACGGAGAAATCATTTCAAAAATGAAAGCCGGTGGTGGTGCTGGCTATGATCTAGCGAGCCCAACAAACATGAGAGCGCTTCAGTGGGAAAATCTAGGAGTACTTCAACCATTTGATATGAATAAAGTGACAAACATTGGAAATGTTAATCCTGGGATGGTGTCAGTCGGGGAGCGCGATTGGAACTTTGGCAATAAAGGGTCTCACTGGTTGCCACAATTGTGGGGCACGGAGTCTATCTCGTGGAGAACAGATAAATGGACGCCTGATGGCTTGCCCAGCTTTGGTGACATCTGGGAACCAAACCCAAGCATAGACGGCGCCTTTATGATGGGCAGGACATACTCCATGATGACTGGTTGTGGAATTTGGATGCATCATCAGGGTAAAATGGACTTCTGGTCTTCTTACAAAGATGAAGAAACAATGAGAAAAAACTGGGAAATAATCACAGCCTACTGCATCTCTAAAAAATCTAACCTAGTAAAATTCTGGTCTGGTGCAGATCCACAGAAACAAGGCTTCACGTCAGATGGCGTGGTCGTAGGCCAAACGTGGGATGGACCAATTGTCTCTATGATGAAGGCTGGTGAACCTGTTGCTTATCAAACTACGAAAGAAGGTGCACTAGCCTGGGTTGACGGAATAACTATGTCAGCCAAAGCTGAAAACATAGATGAAGCTTATGAGCTTATCAATTATAGCTTCACACCAGAAGTCGGCGGTCTCACCATCAATGAAATTGGGTATAACTCCGCTGTGATTGGTGCTTCAGATCATTATACCGATGCAACAAAGGCCATTTCGCAGGCGGTATACCCAGGGGATACGGCATCTCAATTAAATCCATGGCCACCAGAGCCACCGTGGTTTGCGGATGCGCGTGCAGAATACGCTAATAAATTCGAAACAGCTTAAGTTTTTTAAGCCGTACAAGTTGGAGCGCCTTAGATTTTTTTAAGGCGCTCTTTTTCGGTAGGTTCCGCAATATAATAGGTTTGAGTGTTTTAAGGATTTGACTTATGAGTGCTGATGTAGAATTGCAAAAAGTTTCCGTATCCTTTGGAAATTTCTATGCAGCTAAAAATGTTAGTGTCAAAATTGAAAAAGGCGAATTCTTCAGCTTCCTTGGACCTTCAGGTTGTGGAAAAACTACATTACTTAGGGCAATTTCAGGCTTCGCAGAGCCATCTGATGGAAAAATTCTCATTGGCGGTCAAGATATGGCGGGAATAGGACCCAATAAAAGACCGACGTCCCTTATATTTCAGAATTTAGCTCTGTTTCCACTTATGTCAGTGGCAGACAATATAGCCTTTTCCTTGGAAGTACGAGGAACTGGAAAGGTTCAAAGAAGAAATCGAGCCGACGAGTTACTAGAATTAGTTGCGCTGAGTGGACAAGGCAACAAGAAGGTTCACGAACTGTCCGGTGGGCAGAAACAGCGAGTGGCAATCGCTCGCGCGCTAGCAATTGAACCGGCGGTTTTACTTTTGGATGAACCACTCTCCGCCTTAGATTTGAAATTACGCCAAAAAATGAGAACAGAGTTAAGAGAGATCCAAAAAAGAGTTGGTATCACCTTTATTTATATTACACACGACCAAGGTGAAGCATTGACGATGTCAGATCGAATTGCTGTGATGAACGAAGGCGAGCTTGAACAAGTTGGATCCGGTCACAACGTTTATGAAGCGCCTCACACCCCATTTGTTGCATCCTTTGTTGGTGAGAATAATGCATTCTACGGAACTGTTATTTCCACAAATGGCGATATGGTTAGAGTGTCATCTCAAGGAAAAGATTTTTTAGCAAAAGCCGGTGATTTAAAAGATGGAAAAAAACACACTTTTCAGAAACGTGATAAAGTAATAATGTTTGTAAGGCCTGAGTCAATTTTCCTCAAAGACCAAATTAATCAGGCCGATAATATTTTCTCCGCGATATTCAAAACAATAGAATTCGAAGGAAACTTAAAAAATATTTACTTAAGTATTGATGGTGTACAAGATGTTCGTTGTAGTATTTCTAATGCTGTAGAAACAGCAACTCTTTCGACTTCGGAAAGTATTGAATTAAAATTCTCTTCACGCGATGCCGTCGTCCTTCCAGTAGGACCACTGGCCGTTGATTAGAGAGAGCTAAAATGAATTATTTCTTCAACAAAAACGGACCTTTAATATCCACTTATTTAATAATTTCTATTGGATTTTGGTTAATTTTCCTTATTATCATTCCACAATTATATATGTTTGATTTATCATTCCGCCCCAACATACCGACTCTGCTAAGAGGTGGTCCGGACGATGTTTACACTCTAGTACATTACAAACACTTTCTTTTTGGCTCAGAGACGAGTGGCGAAAGATATAATTATGTTGATGTCAGAGTCTTTCTCGACACAATTTTGACCGCCATTCTGATTACGCTGATTAATCTTTGCTTCTGCTATCCTATAGCGTTTTACATCGCCAAAGTTGCATCGGCAAAAACTGCAAGACTGTTGATTGTGTCATTAATTATTCCATTCTGGATAAATGAACTACTGCGCTCATTCGCACTGCGCATCTTATTTGCCGGCGAGGGGTTTATTAACAATGTTCTTATTAAAATGGGTGTCATAGACACAGGTATAAATTTCATAGCCATGGATGTCGCTCTTTATACCGGCTTAAACTATGCTTACATTTTACTGATGATTTTTCCGCTTTATAACGCAATAGAAACTCTAGATAAGAATCAACTTGAAGCAGCTGAAGATTTGGGTTCATCCATGATCAGAACCCATCTGCGAATTGTTATTCCACATGCCAAAGCTGGAATTGCATCAGGATGTACGATGGTGTTTATGCTGACCGCGGGAGCACTCGCTACTCCGGTAGTGCTAAGCAGCCCAAATACATTTTGGTTCACACAATTGATTTATCAGTGGTTCAACATGAACGATAACTGGCCAAGAGGTGCTGCCTATTCAGTTGTTTTACTGACTGTATCGGTTGTATTTGTACTTCTAATGATGAAAATATTTAAAGTCAAAATAGGTGAGATTGTACGATGAAATCTCAACAAGCTTTAAATATCTTACTGGGTATTTATATTTTTATCTTTTTTACTTACCTTTTTGGACCACTTGTCATAATGAGCATCACGGCATTCAACTCAGCCGAATTTCCATCGGTAACGCCATGGGAGTGCTTTAGCTTCAGATGGTTCAACGAAGGTAAGATAGCCTATGATGGGCAACACCTTGCAGGATTAGCAACAGATTGGAGATTACACGAAGGTCTGATTACATCCTTAAAAATTGGATTGGGTGTCGTTCTTCTATCAGTTCCTATCGGGTTATCAGCTGCTCTAGTTTTGACCCAGGTTCATAGCAGATTTCGGACAGCATTTTATTCGGTTTCCATCATGCCTGTATTATTTCCAGGTGTGATTATTGGTATTTCTACGGTGGTTCTTTGGGATCGTATTGCCAGCATGGGCGGAGGTGGTCTTGCCACACAATTAGGCAGGAATGGTATATTCCTAACTATATTGGCTCAGACGTGTTTCATCTCAACTTACTGCTTCTTGATTTTTGTAGCCAGATTACAAAGGTTTGATCAAACACAAGAGGAAGCTGCGCTAGACCTTGGCGCTAGCCAGACCCAAGTATTCTTCAAAATTTTAATACCTTACATGATGCCTGCTATTGCTTCCTCTTGCGTGATCGCATTTCTAGCTTCTTTTGAAAATTACAATACCACGGTGTTTAGCATTTTGTCTGATCAAACTCTTACTACGGTTATTGCATCAAAAGTTCGTCTGGGAATAAGCCCAGCAATAAGCTCTCTTGCACTAGTAATTATCCTAATAACCTTAACGGTGACAATAGTATATGAAGTACTGAGGAGACGAGAAGATGAAAAGAATAGAGCGATTGGATCAGACGCTTTGTATGCTCAGACTTTGGACTCTCGTCTGAAGAAAATTGACAAAAGCGAGTTCTCGATCCCAAAACCAATCTTTGGCGTTTTATTGGTTATCATTGTTTGCATTTTTAGCTTTAATAAACTTGTAGAGAACGAGATCTATGGATCTGCTTGTATTGCAGCTAAGGAGAAAGAGAAGAAGTCCAATTTTGCTGAGCAATTGAAGCTATTGCAAAAGAATGCTGATAAAGCGAGCCAAACATCAGTACAAAATGGTGAGACTGGTCAGAAAAAAGAATTTGGAGATATTTTTGGGGACCCAGATTTATTTAAGAATTTTGGAGGGTTTGATACAAAGAAAAAAGAAGACCCTTAAGGTTATTGCAAAATTTACACCGCTACAGATAAAGAAGTGAACAAAGGTAAAGTTAGTGACTGATATTATTCCATTCATTTGCCAGATATGAGTGTCAAAGGTTCGTTGAAGAATTCCTATCCATCTGATTTCCAAGCACGTAGAAACCGTAAAGCTTTAAAAAGTATAGTCAAAAAAATTAGAACAATAACCGCTCTGCTGGCAAAGCCTAAATCTACGCATTTAATAATTAAAGCCACTCTGCGAGAGTGAGGCACTTCTTTGCTCTAAACAAATTTTGTTTGTCAGTGTCCCTCTGCCCACTATCACGTTTAATCTTACATTACCTGTGTTTGTAAGGAGTGGAAACAGAAGCTTCGCTTCCATTATTCAACAAACTCACTAAAAGGTCACGGGGCTAAGTTCGAATGGGACCATCGCAACGATGTTACTTAACTCGCAATGTCGCGCCATAGCCGGATATAAAAAAAGGAAGAAACCGCATGTCAAACGCCACGGTCGCAGACTTTGATCAACAAATCAAGCGCAATGCCCTTGAGGCGCGCGCGGCGCAAGGAGCAAGTGCCCTTACCGAAATTGGCGCTGGGGCGGATGTACCGATTGCCATCATCATGCGAAACGATCTGGTCCAGTTGGAAATCATGCGCGCAGCTGCTCAGGCTGGCACAATTATTGTAGCAGTGAACTGGCACGCAGCTGTAGAAGAGGTTGTAGCAATTTGTGACGATAGCGGCGCGCAATTTGTGATAATACACCGCGACCTAGTTGACGCCCTACAATTTGCATTGGGAGGACGCAAAGTGATCGCAGTCACACCTGGCCCTAAGCTATGTGCTGCTTACAGGATCAAGGCCGAAGCACTAAATGACGATTACATCGAATGGTGCGACCTTGTGGATGCTCAAGGGCCATTGAAGAATCGCGAGCTTATGCGACCTTTGATGCGCTATACTTCGGGTTCCACTGGTGCACCTAAAGGCGTCCGTCGGCTTGGCAGTGGCGCACGTAAAAACTTCGAAGATATCCTGCGTCGCGTTGGCGAAGAAATGATGTTCCTCAAATCAAATTCCCGGTTTTTTACTGCCGCCCCGATCTACCACTCGGCACCATCGACGCTGTTAAGTGCGGCATTGGTTATCGAGGATGTCTCAATCTTTGTTGCTCCAAAATTCGAACCCAGAGAGTTCCTAGCTACGATTGAAGCACAGAAAATTACCCATATCTACCTGGTTCCAACAATGATGAGCCGGATGTTAAAGCTTCCAGAAGACGTAAAAGAGCATTATGATCTATCATCAGTCGAATATTGCGTCTCGACAGGCTCTCCTTGGCCGCATGATTTAAAGGTAGCAATGATCGATTGGTGGGGCCCTGTTTTTTGGGAAAGCTACGGTGCAACCGAGATCGGGTTCATGACAATGGCTTCCTCATCCGATGCGCTCGCTAAACCTGGAACAGCGGGGCAGATGCAAATGGGTTGTACCGTTTTGATCCTTGACGAAGATGGTAATAAATTACCTGCCGGTAAAGTCGGTGAAATTCATGCACGTATGGATGCGTTTGGCGGATTCACCTACTCAAACGATCCTGACAGCAGGCAAGCGTCTGAAAAACATGGCCACTTTTCAGTGGGTGATCTGGGGTGGCTGGACGAGGACGGGTACCTGTTCATCACTGACCGGAAAAAAGACATGATCATTTCAGGCGGAGCAAATATCTTTCCTGCCGAAATCGAGGCAGTGTTGATGCGTGCACCCTTCGTTCGCGACGTTGCCGTTTTTGGTGCCCCTGATCCAGAGTTTGGCGAACAGGTTGTAGCGGCGATTGAACCAAACGACGGCTGGACACCGGACAAGGCCGAAGTAATGGATTTTCTGACCCAGAAACTGGCTCGTTTCAAACATCCACGTCTGATTGACTTTCATGTTAGCCTCCCGCGAGAGGACAGTGGAAAAATTTTCAAACCTAGGCTTCGTGCACCTTATTGGGAAAATTCTGGGCGTAAAATATAAACGTGAACCGGCTAATTTCAGGATTGGTGGGGTGCTACAAGAGAGACTAATTATTATATCAGTTTGAAGCCATCCCAAAAATTTATGTTTTAATGAGGACTATCGTTCTCAAGCACCTACTTATAAAGGCAAATTATTCTTTGCTACTTTTCATTCCAATCGCTACGAATTTCAGCTTTTTGCTAAAATGAAAAATGAAGCACAGAGTTGGCCTAGAGCGGGAAAAGAGGTCTAAAGCTCCAGCCGCTCAAAAAACCCTGCCCAAAGTGCCCCCAACACTCAATCCCCTGCGCGTAGAGCGTGCAAACGCTTGAAAGCTTCAACTATCTATTTGAAATCATCTGTGACCAGTCAAGTCTTGCCGATCGGCACAGCTTAGCTTGACGCAGAAGTCAGTGTTATGATGAAAAAGAAAAACCGCTTACAACGCTATAGCTAACATACGCGTCATACTCAAAATATGTCACCAACTGTTATGACAGATATGAGCACCCTTGGGTGGGTTATAGATTTAGGTTGCTGGCGAGGCTGAAAACATCAATTCTTCAGCATCATTTCACGCATAAGAAATTTCTGTGGCTTTCCTGTCACTGTTAATGGCACTTCATCGACAAGTAAAACTTCTGACGGAACTTTATAGTAAGCAAGCTCATTGCGACAAATCTCTTGGATCTCATCAGTCGTGATAGTTGACCCTTTTTCTGGAATAACCCAAGCAACAAGTTTTTCGCCAAACTTGGGATCTGGAATTCCAAATACGTGGGCTTCTAAAATTCCAGTCTTACCAGTCAAAAAACCCTCAAGTTCAGCAGGATAGATATTTTCACCACCTCTAATAACCATATCTTTTTTCCGGCCAACAATTTTGCAAAAACCTTGACTATCAATTGTAGCAAGGTCACCTGACGTCATCCACCCATTTTTTATCGTTTCTGTTTTAGCATCATCGTCTTCCCAATAACCTTTCATGACCAGATAGCCTTTTACCCATAATTCTCCTGTTTCTCCAACAGGTAATATCTGTCCATCCTTACCAATAATTTTGACTTCGCAATGCGGTTGGATACGCCCAACTGTGCTAACCCGAATATTTATTGGATCATCCACATCCGACTGAAACGAAACTGGACTAGTTTCCGTCATACCGTAGGCTATGGTTATTTGCGGACAGGCAAAATCCATAAGAACTCGCCTCATCAAGGGTTCTGGACACTGAGAGCCTGCCATTATTCCAGTACGCAAAGACTTTATCTTTTGCCCCTTGAATTCAGGTGATTCAAGCATCGCAGAAAACATTGTTGGCACCCCGTGTACCGCAGTGCAGTTTTCGGCTCTCAGCACTGCTAGAGTAGTCTCGGCATCAAAGCCTTCGCTGGGAAATACCATTGTCGCTCCAACAGAAGAACAGGCTAAAGTGCCCATTACCATTCCAAAACAATGATAAAGTGGTACCGGGATACATAAGCGATCAGCTCTATTGAGCTTCATAGTCTTGGCACAAAAAATTGCATTATTAATAATATTTTTGTGCGTCAGCGTTGCACCTTTTGGCGATCCTGTAGTACCAGAAGTAAATTGGATGTTAATTGGTTCATCAGGATTAAGTCCGCTCGAAATTGCATTCAGCCGTTCGCGGTACCCAGCAGTTCCCCTGACCGCAACTTCTTGAAAGGCATATGCACCAGCCATTGGCTCAGAAGATATTTGTACTAGGATCCTAAGTGATGGCAGTTTTTTAAGTTTTAAGCTGCCGGCCCGCTGTGTCGATAATTCCGGACTTAGGGCTTTTATCATCTCAGCATATGAAGACTTTTTATACTGCGTAGCAAAAATTAGACACTTTAAATCGACTTTGTTGATACAATATTCTAGCTCCGATTGTTTATAGGCAGGATTAATATTTACGAGGATAAGTCCAAGCCTAGCTGTCGCAATCTGTGCAATAATCCATTCCGCTCGATTGGGCGACCAAATCCCTACCCTATCACCTTTATAGAGACCGAGCGCCAGCAATCCAGCAGCAAACTCTTCACATTTGTCAATTAGCTCTGCATAAGTCCATCGTATATTAAATTGTGAAAAAACAGCAGCTTCCTCATCGCCAAACTTCCCTACAATTTCGTCAAAAAAAGCAGGAATAGTAATGTTGCGTAAAGGTATTTTCGAATTACCAATTACGTGGCTCAGCCCATCTGTGGGAGCTACTTTTTCCATAAAATATGCCCTTCACTTAAAGTTTTTTCCAGTCCGAACTCGTCTCGAAAGCTCCTGCTGCTCGATAAATTGTGCTTTCCTCATATCTACGGCCAATAAGCATCATACCAATCGGAAGCCCTTTGGACATTCCACAAGGAAGAGACATTGCGGGATGCCCAGTAACGTCGAAAGGTGCAGTATTTACGAGCATTTCAAATGCTCTTTGAGTCCATATGGCTAAGCCTTCAGAACGTTTGGGAATAGGTGTGGCTTTCATCGGTGTGGTGGGCATCAAAAGTAAATCATACGAAGAAAGCACTTTATTGTACTCCTCACGTAACTGTCTGGCGAGGTTCTGTGCTTTAGCATAATAATGGCCTCTATGATGCTTCAAAAAATACTGCCCAACAAACATAGTAATTTTTAAAGTGTCTGATAATTCGTCAGCGCGATTGCGCCAATTGGAATGATAATCAAGTAAGGAAGTGGTATATAGGCCTTCCCAGCCTGTGCCCATACCATTTCCATGCATCATCTGATTAGTTGCACCTTCACTCGCTATTGGCGTCCAGATGGGCAACCCCTTGAGATGCCAGGGCACTGAAATGTCATCAACTGTGGCGCCACACTCTCTCAGTATTTGCCCAGCAGCTCTAACTTTCTGATCCACATCTGTCTCACTATTTTCGTGACCAAATCCCTCTTTTACTACGCCAATCTTTAACCCTGAGACGCCAGATCTAACTGCTTGGCTATAATGGTCGGTAACTACATCATATTGGCGAGGGTCAAGCCCGTCCGGTCCTGCGATGACCTCGAGCATAAGGGCATTGTCTGCTACATTAGCAGTCATTGGCCCAGTATGGTCGATCGTGGATTCGATAGGCATGATGCCAGTATAAGGTACAAGACCATGCGTGGGTTTCATACCATAGCAACCAGAATAAGATGCCGGCATTCGAATTGATCCACCTTGATCACCACCGATTGCTAAATCTACATATTCTCCAGCAACTAGTGCTGCAGAGCCCGACGACGAACCTCCGGCTGAATACCCCATTTTGAAAGGATTATGAACCGGGCCGGTCGCGTTGGTATGACTGCCACCAGAAAAGCAATAATATTCACAATGTGCTTTACCCGTAATCGTAGCACCAGCATCCAAAAGCCTTGTTACAACGGTTGCATCTACGTCCGGAGTGTATCCTTTAAGCGTGGATGCACCATTCATCATAGGTACACCAGCGAGACAAACATTATCTTTCAAAGCAACTGTTTTTCCAAGCAGTGGTCCTTTAGGCGCACCGCGCACTTCTGTTTTAATATACCAAGCATTTAAAGGATTTTCCTCTTCGCTTGGTCGGCTACCACTTGTGCGGGGATAAAGGACAGGAGGCAGGTAATCCGGCATACCATCAATAATGTCATAAGCATCCAGAGATCCTTGCATATTATCATGAAATTCTTGGATTTGTGTGTCCGATAAATTCATTCCTAGCTCAAGAGTAATTGCCTTTAGCTGTGCAAATGTCGGTCGCTGTACGGTCATTTTGTGCATCCTCTCGGTTAAGTATGACGCTTGATAAGTCAGATTCTCGATTTTCTTTTTATCAGATACCGATTTTGTCGATAACTTTGTAAGTGGGGCGTTGGCTATTTTAGAAGTTTTTGAAATTGATCTTGAACTACCAAATCCTGAAAATTCCTTTAAAAATTCATGCCCTTGACCAGCTTTTGTATCAACTTCTCTGACAAAAGTACCCTTTTCCATAATTTTAATACGCTGAGACAGTTCAGTAATGAACTCAATATTTTGTTCCACAAGAATAACTGCCAAGCCATTTTTGCGGTTAAGGTTCAATAATATTTCGCCTATTTCATCTACAATTGATGGCTGAATGCCTTCAGTCGGTTCATCTAGTAAAATGAGATCAGGTTCGGAAACCAAACATCTGGCCAGGGCAAGAATTTGCTGTTCCCCACCTGACAATGTTCCACCGGATCGTTCAAGCAAACTTTCTAAACGTGGAAAATCAAGTAAGGAATTTCGAATAGCATCGTCTTCATCAATACCGTGCCCAACCACTCCCATCCTCAAATTATCAATCACGCTTAAATTTGGAAAGATACCCCTTCCTTGCGGTACGTATCCCAACCCATATTGCGCCCGGGAACCAGGTGTTAAGCGCGTAATGTCTTGGCCAGAATATAAAATACTACCAGCAGAGGAAGATAGTATACCCATTATGGTCTTCAGAAGTGTGGATTTTCCCATGCCATTATTGCCAAGAATTCCTAAGATTTCTTTCTCTGCAACATTGAGCTCAACGCCATGTAAGACAGGAATTTTTCCATAACCTGCGGACATGCCTTTTACCTCTAGTAACGCCGTCATGTTTTGTGCCCTAAATATATTTCCCTAGCTCTAGGATCTGCAGAAATGACATCCATAGTATCTTCCATAAAGATTGCTCCTTGATGAAAAAGAGTCACAATATTGCTTATGGCACGGATGAAATTCATATCATGTTCTACGACAATTAAAGCCGACGTTTGATTGATGTCTTTTATCAGCTCTGCAGTTTTGTAGGTTTCTTCTTCGGTCATTCCTGCAGCAGGTTCATCCAGTAGGACTAACCAGGGTTCGGCCGCTACTACCATCCCAAGTTCAACTCTTTGGCGTTGTCCGTGAGCCAAGCTACCTACCACGGATAACCTTATATCGCCCAATTCAAGTCTTTCGATTGTTTCTTTGACCAAAACCGAAGCCCGTTTATCTGCATGCCAACGACTCGCTGACAGCCAGAGATTTTCTTGCGTCGAAAGCCCATCAAAAAGATTTGGAACTTGGGTCTTTATCCCGACACCCAGACCTGCAACATCATGAGGCTCTCTGCCGGTCATTGTAATATCACGTATTATCACGTCGCCTGAAGTTGGTACCAATTGGCCCGTAAGGCACTTAAAAAATGTTGATTTACCAGCGCCGTTCGGTCCTATCAAACAGCGAAGTTCGTTTTCCCTAAGTTGAAAATCAACATTATCAACAGCCCTTACTCCTCCAAAATGCATTGATAGGTTTCTTGTTTCAAGGACGACTTCTCGTTTCAGCATAATCCATATTTCCTATCAGGCTGAGCGATGTTTACGCATTTTAATTCTGTGTTCTTTTAAGCGTGAATACCTTTTCGCCCGGCGCTTTTCGAATAATTTGGAAAATGTTGGCACAACTCCGTTCGGAACAAGTAACACAAAAACAACGAGAATACTTCCTAAAACAAGGTTCGCGTTTAGAAGTTGTTGGCTACCAAGGGAAGCCGTTAAAAAGTATAATACAAAGGTCGCTAATACCGGACCAATTAGAGTGGCTCTCCCTCCAACAATAACCCAAATAATCGCAAGAGCAGACTGTCCCAAACTAAAAACGTCGGGAGTGACACGCGTTACGCCAACACAAAACAAGACCCCCCCCAGGCCTGCAATACCAGCGCTTATGCCGAATATACCAATTTTATATAGCCGCGTATCATAACCTAATAACGAGGTTCTAACTTCGTTTTCCCTAATAGAAATACAAACTCGACCAAATTTTGTTGTAATAAGCCAGCCAGAAAAAACATAGGCCACAATTAGGAAAGCCATAGACACATAAAAAGTCTGCATCGGGAAAAGCATCGCGGATGCATTTCCAGGCATATTCAAAGGCGGAGATCCAGTGCCATTAAAACCACCCAACAGTGCAGAACCTATCTTATATTCTGGCCCAGATGTCCGCCGCATCAGAGAATATAAGATAAGAGAAACTGTCAGCGTTATAACTGCTAAATATACGTCTGAGACTCTCCCAAAAAAAACAAAATAGCCCAAAATTATTGCAAATGCCGCCGCTACGAAGATTGCAACAAAAATGGCGCCAGTGGACCCACCAAAATTAACTGCAGCAACCGAATAAGCATATGCTCCTATTCCAAAAAACGCACTTTGACCAAAACAAAGCACCCCGCCGAAACCCCAAACAAGAGCCAAACTTAGGGTAAGAATGGAGAGTCCAATTACCTGAGTTAAAGTTATAATTGTAAAAAATTGGAATATGCTAGGTGCCAATAATGTGAAAATTATAGCGAGGCCTGCCGTCACAAGAGTTCCATTAAATGTACCATATAAGCGCATCATTGGCTCTTTCTAAAAAAACGACCAGTAATGCCTGTTGGCATGAGCCTCAATAAAATAATAGCAGTGAAGAGAAGGGCAACCTCCCCAAATGTTGGTCCTGTGACGTAAGATATTACGCCATTGACACCCCCCAAAAGAATTGAGGCAGAGGTTGTTCCTGCAAGTATTGCTACCCCTCCGGAGATAACTGTTATAAAAGCTTTAGCAATGTAAATAACTCCAATATTTGGTAAAACACCAGTCATGGGTGCCAGCAGGCCACCAGCCAGCCCTGAAACGGCTGCGCCCAGAGAAAATGTAAGCATGTAAATGCGAGATGTTGATATCCCAAGGCAGGCTGCCATATCTGCATTCTGCATTGTCGCCCTCGCTACCAAACCCAGCGAAGTTAATCTTAATGTGAGATATACTAATATTAAAAGAGCAATAACCACAAGGATTAGAAACAGCTCATAGCCTGAAGAGGTATATTCCCCTATTTTCACAACGCCCAAAGGTGGTGAAATAACGGTTGTTGTAGACGCGCCAAAAATTGAGGTAATTATACCAATAAACAGTAGTGAAAGACCCCAAGTTGCCAAAAGGGTGTCAATCATCCTTCCGTATAGCCATTGAATCAAACATCGCTCTACAATCAGACCGATAATCCCCACAACGAGAGGCGCCAGAACCAACATGGCAAACCAAATGTTAACACCGTTGTTAGTGGCGACAACAACTGTATACCCGCCAAGCATCAAGAATTCACCATGGGCCAAATTAATAACCCGCATCATGCCAAATACGATTGCAAGGCCTAAGCTGATCAATGCCAGATTTGCCACTCCATAAATAATTTGAAGTGCAAGAGAAAAAAACAGGTCCATCAATAGCTCCAGCTATTAAGGTCGATGCGTCATCGCATCGACCTTAAGCAAAATTTAAATGTCTATTCCAGCTGCTTTCAAACCATTTTCAAATTTGAAAACACTCTGATCAGGGTTTGCCACAAGGTCGCACACCATGAGTGTGTCAGTTGGTGGTTGGCTTACATAAGACTCAATAATGTTGAACGATTGGTTCTTAAGTTCAGCAAGATAAACATTTTGATTAAGATGGTTTGTCTTAGGCTCGATGTCCACTCGTCCGGAAGGACCATCGTAGGCGACACCGGATCGCAATGCTTCAATCACGGGCATTCTATCTGCGGTGCCAGCAGCCTTTACAGCTTCCGCCCAGATGTAGGCCGCTTCGTAAGAACGAGCCGCAAGTTCATTTAACGCTGGAGCATCAGCGCCCATGCGGGCCTTGAAGCGTGCAACAAAATCTCGGTTTGCGTCACTATCAATTTCCTCGAAGTAGGAATAGGCACAGATCATTCCATCGCCTTCTTCAGCAGAAATCAGTTTATGTTCATTGCCCACTCCAAACGTGGTTGAAGCAACGGGTACTGATTTGTTCATCCCCGCCGCAGCGTATTGGCGATAGAAAGAAACATGAGCTCCACCTACCAATGCAGACATAACCATGTCCGCACCCGAAGATTGGATTTTCTTAATGGTTGGCCCAAAGTTAGTTACGTCAAGAGGAAAGAATTCCACTTCAATTGGATCCCCGCCATTGTCTCGAACATATTTTTGTACCCACTGCGCCGTTATGTGCCCGTAGTTATAATCAGCGGCAACAATATAAACTTTTTTACCCCACTTTTTCATGGTGTACGGAACAAGTTTCTCGACGGTTTGCGCAGGTGTGGAACCCGTACAAAAGTTGTTCATATCGCAAACGCCACCCTCATACAGTGTGTTATAAAAATATAGGGTTTCATACCTCGCCAAAGTTGGCCTTATGGCTTCACGGCTTGCCGAAGTAATTCCTGCATGGACCACGTCAGCCTTGTCCCCTGCAGCTGCCTGGGTTGCAAATTGTGTATAAAACTGGATCGAGGATTGCGGGTCATAAACCTTGAGCTCAATCTCACGGCCCAACAGCCCCCCAGCCTCATTCATCTCATCTATTGCCATCCTAGTAGCATCCACCATCGGAGCTCCATAAATGTCTAAACCACCTGATTGATCCAGAATTGAAACAAATTTTATTGGCCCATGGCTGGCGGCAAAAGCCGAATTTATCAGAGCCGGCGCTGCAAGTGTTACTCCAGCTGTACTACGCAAGAAACTTCTACGACTTATAGACATTTTATTTTCCTTCCCATTTTTTGGATTTCTCATTATTCGTCTTTTTTGCTTTCTTCACCTAATTGATTATCTTCCAAAGAAGACGAAATTCCTTTGAGGCCATCGGCCACGTTTATGCCAACTTCTTCCCCTATTTTTTTAATTGCCGGCAATTGAAGTGCTAAGTCCAGCACACCATCAACTACTTTGTTGACACTAGATCCACCTGAGGCTTCACCAGCCTCAGAGGCATCCGACTTAGAAAATCCGGAAATATTGTTGATGCGTATGCTTTCGATTTTCTCAGTAGGTTTCATCATTTTCTCAACTAACTCTGGTAGGACAGAGAGTTTTTGCCTGTGCAGCTTCATTTTAATAACTTCGCTGCTATATGAGTTATCAGCAGCTATGAGAGCGGACTTTCCCTGTGCTTTGGCTAGCATATCATCTTTGTCTGCTAAAGATTTTATTTTAAGTGCATCCGCTTCGGCACGGGCCATCGACACAACGGTCTCTACTTCCGAAGCAACACGCACATTATCGACTTCTGATTGCTCAGAAGCGCGAATTAGAGCAATATTTTTTTCTCTCTGTGCGATTTCTTTTTCTCGCTTTGACGAAACCTCTTCTACTGCCAAAGCCTCACCCGCCTCCGCTTTTTTCACTTCAATAAGAGAATTAATCTCCTCAATGCGCTTTTGCGAAAGTTTGACCGAATTTTCGTACCTTGAACTCTCTAGCGAGAGTTCTTTTTTTAGTTTAGCTTGATTAACCTCTTGGTCTTTCGAAATTTCAAACTTACTAGTCTCCAACTCTCGTGAAATGCGAGCTTCTTCTCTGCGTCTTTCTGCCTGAGCCTGTTGCTCTGCAATATCAGCCTGATTTATAGCCCGAGCAGACTCAATGGCTTTGTGCTGGCTTATTGAAGCTTCTTCTTCTTCTTGAGAAATTAAAAGCTTGCGTTTAGTTGCGTCGAGCTGGGTTTGACGTACCGAGACTTCTGCTTCCGCCTCAATTGCCGCTCTTTCTTTTTTGTTATTTGATATTACTTCAGCAAGTCTGCGCATACCAAGTGCGTTGAAGGCGTTGTTTTCATCAAGTGCGTTAAATGGGGTTTGATCCAGACGCGTAATAGCAACGGTCTCTAGTAAAAGACCATTCTTTGCCAGTTCAATGGATAAATATTCAGAAACTTCTTTACTATATTCGCCTCTTTTATCTTGAAGGCCGTCCATCGTATATTGCGCCGCCACAGTCATAAGGCAGTCAACCAACTTACCTTCAAGCGTTTCTGCGAGATCTACAGTCCTAAAGGATTTACCAGCCAGAGCTTGCGCCGCTGTAGCGACGCCTTCTACAGAAGGATTCGCACGAACGTAAAACTCAGCCTCCATGTCCACGCGTAATCTATCTAGGGTGATAATGGACTTCGGACCAGACCGAACAATCTCAAGCTTAGAGGTTTTCATGTTTACCTCAGACACTTTATGCAGGAAGGGTAATGCTAAGAAACCCCCTTCAATAATGACGCGCTGGCCACCTGCTCCAGTTCTAACTAAAGCAACCTCACGGCTTGCCTTTCGATAATATCGATTCAGCAAAAATATCAATACAATAACCGAAATTATAAAAATAATGGCAGTAAACCAAATCATTCTGCAACTCCATCAAGCGTAATATCAAAAAGATACTTCTGTCGGAAATCACGCACAAAATATCTTTGAATAAACCGGGCGTTGCCCAAAAGAAAACGTAACACAAACGATAGGTTGGTGCTAACCATCCGCGCGAACTCCTTGTATTTCGAGTCATCTACATGATGATCTACAACCCGAATCTTTGATATCTTAAGGTTGATTTATTTAAGTTTCTAATTCAAGCAATTAGTTTCCAATTCAATTAAATATTGTAATTGGCTGTTTCCATGAGCTCTTTTTCAACGTTATAAAAAAACCCATCCGCTCGTGCTAAATAGATTGGAAGTGACTTTTGATCATTGGAAACATATCTAGAATTGCGCACGCTTTTATAGATTATAGGTAAACGAGATTGGCTTCCTGCCCCGGTCCAAGCTTCTCTGCATATCTGAGACAAACCCTTCAAAAAATGTATGCCCTCATAAGTCGATTGCCCTAGCGTATTAAGCGTTGGAGCAAGATCCCCATGCAACGCAAAATATTTTTCTTTGAACGCCGCGTTTCTGTCAGTCTTTAGAGATGCAAAGTAAGACGACGACGAAAACAGTCGCTTCAGTCCACCCAAACCACTTGCCAAAAGCGCATTTTCTTCTATTGCACCGGATAACCTTATCATGCTGCGATGCCCTTCCAAATCGCCAAAATCCCGATTGAATTGTACTGCATCTTGTCCTATCAGCGAGATCAGAACTGCCTCGCTTTCAGAATTGATCATTTCCTCTATTTCTCTAAAGAAATTTGGTTGACTGAATGGGACGTACTTCTCGTAACCTAGATCAGCGCCAAGCGCACGAAATTTTATCTTAGCATAAACGTTTGATACGCGAGGCCATAAATAATCATTTCCAATCAAAGCCCATTTTTTGGGTCGATATACTGAATGTAAATGCTCTATTGCTGAACCAAGCTGTTGCTCTGGTGTCTCGCCTATGGCAAATATACCTCTGGCAACTTCGCCTCCCTCATAAAGCGGCGTATAAACATACGGAATTCTGCCTTTTACAACTGTTTTTAGTCTCTCGCGCATTGAACTAATATGCATTCCAACAATAGCATTTATTGACTGGATGCCTATCAACGAGTTAACTAAGTCCTCAACAGGCAGATCGTTTTCAATTGCAGTATCTATCATTATTAGCTCGATCTGCCGTCCGTTAATACCGTCAGCTTTATTTAATTCTTCTACTGCCACTTGAGCGCAGGCAATGCAAGAAGGCGCCCAAAGGCCGGCAGAGCCACGTAATGGTATCAAAAGTGCAATCCGAAAAATGCCAATCGAATCATTTAGGCCATGATCAAAAGGCGAAACAATAGTCTGAGGCACACCAATTTTGGTAACCCTTTGACGATATCGTTGCATTCCAGATTGAACCCTCATTATTAATGGCTATCGGAATTTGTTTTTGTTTCAAAGTCAACTCAATAGCGACATAAAGTATTCATTATAATGTATTAAACTTTAATTATAATTTTTATCCAATCGACCTAGTACGAATTGTAAAAAGACCATTCTTCGTATTCATCACAAAAATTTAGAACCGAATGCTTTGGTGACTGAATATTTATGCCAATTTAATAAAGACCAGATCAACAGTCATCTTTTACTAGTAATTTAGAGAGCTTCCCACTATTACACAAGATGAGGCGGTTAAATACTAATTGGTAATGTTGGACAATAGCAGTTCGAAATGGCTTTCACATTTAGAGATCTGGAGCGTTGAATATAACAGTTTCAAAAACCCCATTTCCACTGGAAGAGCATATTTCATACCTGGTTGCTTCAGCTCACAGGAAGCTTCACTCAGAAATGGCTACTCAGCTCAACGCTTTCGGTGTACGAGTTGAAAAGTGGCGTATTTTAGAAATCCTTAACAAAACCGAAAGTTCCACTATGTCGGATTTAGCACGGTTAGCATTGATGAACCCGCCCACACTCACAAAAATGGTTGATAGGATGGTAGCAGATGGTCTGGTCCAGCGTCAAATTAATCATTACGACCAACGGAGCATAACACTGCTCATCACAGCATTAGGCTTAGATTTAGTAAAAAAAATACGTCAACCAGCGATATACCAAAACTCAACTTTAGTTGAAAAATTGGGCTCCGAAAAAGCAAACTTAGTTAGAGAAGCTTTAGAAACATTGAATGAGCTTTTGTAATACTTTTAAAAGCTAGCTAGAAAAGCTTTTGAGCGCTGAATAACGTTCCAATGAATTTAAGTAATTCATTATTTTCGCCATAAACTTAATCAATTTTGTAACTGATTTTTGGCTGATGTGACGAAGTTAGCCTGTTATTGAGCACCAAACATTAAGAATTTAGAGCTGGCACTAAAGCTAGTCTGGAAATCTGCACCTCAGGCATAATGCGACAGGTTGGCGAGTAAACAAATTGCACGCAGACATCAAAAGTTCTGAATTACAACTACTCAGCCCACGAAAAATATCTAAGCCCCAGTTTTTTGGAGTTGAACAAAAGTCATTGCCTCCAGCTCTCATTGACCTCCACAAGCTTTAAGCAGTTTAGGTGGAACCATTTATTGCAAAATTCTGAATTTATGGCCACAGGTCAAGAAATTTTATCTATTGATATTACTCTTATATTTACGAGGTAGTAACGAAATGGATATTCTGCTGCAGCTTTATCGGTAGAAACATTAAAACCTTTTATTTACTCTGCTAAAATAGCATAGTTTATGTAACTTATACTTTACCAGACTTATTAGAACCTGTTTTAACCTATTACTTTGCTATGGATATAGAATACCCATCGTGACTTTTTTAAATCAACACGTAACGTATAAACACTATATGAAATTGGCTATTACAGCCGTGACATTGGTCTGTCCATAAGAGTGGCTAAAACGCACAAAACTTCGCCATTTCTCTGTAAATAGCCTCTCACTTCAAAGCAGCACCCAGTGAGCGTAGGCTTGCTTAATAGCGGACCAACTTTTAAAATAATCGAAGATCCCTTTAGGTATATGGAGCGAGCGTCTAGCGCACTTCATAGCAACGGTTTATCAAAACTCTATTGGTGAGAATTGAATACCAAAGTTTGGTTCACTCCGATCAAAATAGTCAATGTTACTGTTTGTATTTGAATAGCCCAAGCTCAATGTAAACTTTGGATTGAAAGCATATTCAATGCTAAAATAAGTTGTCGCCTCTTCTTGAGAAAAACCAAGTATTTTTCCATTTCTAGCTTCAGAATAACTAAAAGCTAAGCTTAGATTACGCTCAAAAATCATTGTTCCAATATTTGCATCAATTCTAAATTTTGTAGCAAGAGTTTCTGGAATAGTCTCACCTATAATTAAGGAAACCGCACTAAATATACCATTTTGATGTATCGTATCCAAACCGAATACTAAGAGGCTTTGTGTAAAGCTGTGTTCAAAACTTCTTTTAAAACCGACACTAGCTTGGTTATAGCTATAGCCTTGCGTTTCAAACAGTCGCGCAAAACTTAAGATTGCTGTTTGACTTTCTACGTCTGTAAATTCTTTTTTCGTTCGGGCACTGGTAACACATATGTCCACAAACCAATTCTGATCAACGTTGTTCTTACTGCAAACTGACAATGAATGTTGAGCCATGCCAAGATCATAGTCTAGCGAACGAGCATAAGTTCCATTTGCCGAAAAATCAAAATATTTACCTTCACCATTTATGTAGCGTCCCTTTGCCCCGGCACCTAACCCAGCTATCGTGCCCTGTTTGCGAAGAAGGTCACTGTCTCCGGCAAATATCAAAGTTCCTAGTTCTAGTGGTTTGTCTGGATTACCACCATTTATATTTGTGCTGTAATCAAGAACTGGAAAGGTGTATGGTTGCACAGTCAATTTATCTACTGCACCCGGCAGTCCAAGACCACTCGAGTACCCTTCACGCTTGTGAAAATAATCAAGCATTCGTATTTGTTGAATACCTACAAATTTTCCAGAGAGTTCTTTCGTCAGGCAGTAATTTACAATCCGACTACCTGCACCGCTAACAGTGCATGAGTGAGCCGAGGATGCTATCACGAGGGGCACTACTGCGTAAACCATTGTAACGCTAAAGCCTTTAATAATTTGCCTCAAGATAAATACTCAATCTAACATTTACAAAAAGTATATCACTATCAAGTAAGATAGCCATCAGTCTCTAAGTATGAAAGGGAACGGTGTAATATGTCAACGAACCCATTTCTAACAAAGTGCAAGCTCTTTCGCGGCAAACCAAAAACAATTTAAAGCAAGGTTTTTGTATTAAAGCATTTTAGAAGTTAATTAGGGACAGCAACCGCAAGTACTCGCTTCAATAGCTTTCTTTTTAGCAGACTTAACCTTGACAGTTTTGACTGCAGGCAATGTCAACACCTTTTGTTTCTCTTCTTCAGCTCTTTTTATCAACTTTTGTTTTGCGTATTCTTGAATTGAAGGGAAGCCAAGTTTAATCGCTTTTTTTGTTTCATAAGCCAGACGACCCTTTAGATTATAAATAAAATCGTCTACATGCTCTTGTGTGACCTGCATTACAAAAACTTCCTAAAACTGTTAAATCCCTCACGACATAATTAATGGAAATAATTTGAAATAGCTAGTAACCTGTTAGTGATCCCCTCGAAGTTATAGTTCGAACCACAAATCTCCTACAAAGAGAAAGCTATAACTATTATAAAATTTAGTTCGACTTTATTTGTGATCACTTATTTGCTACTGCTTATGTTTGATTACAAAAGCCATCATAATAAATCTATGGAAAATGGTAGAAACACGGATGGACCCTTTTCTAAGGGTAACACTGCGCCTATATGGTCAGCAGTTAA
>CAJWEI010000030.1 GCA_913031285.1 uncultured Alphaproteobacteria bacterium
CCGTCACATCATCAAATGTTGCTAAACCGTCAAGCCAATAAGATGTGTCCTTCCAATCCTCTGTCCATTCGGTTCCACTGAAAATTCTTTTGTTTCCCATGGTCTCTGGTACTTGTTCATTTAAAAAATTAATCATTGCCTGTCTTAAATCACCTTTAACTATATCCATAACACTAGAAAACGAAATTGAATTAGGCAATTAATAAAATTTAGGCCCTATGGCATTTTGGGAATGTAAAAAGTGATTACAAATTTAAAAAAATTAATAAACAACAAAAACGTTGCTGCGTTTATGAAAAATCTAATATTTGAGAAAGAATCAAAATAGAGAAAAGCTGAGCACATGTTTGAAGACGATAAACTAAAGGATTTTCTTATGGCAGCAAGTCTGCAGTTTGAGACCCATAAAAGCAAAATTGCAAAGCACATATCTCTAGCTCTCGCAGCTGACCTTGCTAAGCGACAAAACAGCATTGGCGAGACTACGCCAGTACGTATATGTCTACATGATTTTTTACCACAAAAGCATACAGATTTGATACGCTCTTTAACAAGATGCGCTGACGCACTTCGATGGAGAGAGGCTGGTTTTGGCAAACTGCCTGAGAAATTTTCTAGACGCATTTACGCCAGCGAGTTGATTGGGCCAAAGGGTCTCTTCGAAAACACCCAAATCAGGATAGGTCTCCTGATTCAGCAGGAACAGCTCGCATACCCGAAACACTGGCATGCCGCAGAAGAATTATATTTGGTTCTAAGTGGTAATGCATATTGGAGTATTGATAGTGATCCAGCAGTTCTTTACCCTCCCGAGAGTTTTGTGCACCACAAGTCGCTGCAGCCCCACAGTATGACCACCGTTGAAGAACCTCTTCTGGCTTTGTGGGGCTGGACAGGCGATATAAACGGAAATTCTTATTCTATTTGAGCTCTCGCTCAATGTCCTGCTTAAAACAAAAGAAAAACACATGATTAATCTTAAAGCTTATGAAGACCTAAGTTCAGTCGTCATTCACAACTTTCAACCAAAACCGAACACTCTAACAGAAGGCCAAAAAGAAGCGGCTTTATAACTTTGTACATCAGATAGGGAGATAATAAAATTGGAGTATGGGAATGCACACCAGGTAAATTTACTGCTGACAGAAGCACTGTTGCCGAATATTGCCATATTATATCCGGATCAGCTTCAGTTCGAAATGAGGACAGTACTGTGTCCCGCGATTTAGGTCCTGGAGTTCTTCTTATTCTACCTCTAGATTGGAAAGCAACTTGGACAATTCGTGAGCATGTGAGAAAGCTCTACGTGTTACAGAGTTCAGCATAGGGAAAATCTTTGTCTGGCTCGTTTAATAAAAGTACTTTGATTGCAATGAAAAATTCGCCCTAATCTTTCTATGCTGACCAAAACACCGCTTTAAGATAACCACTACTGTAAGCTAATATGGTTGACTGAATAAAAAAGCCAAGCCATTGCAATAATCAACCAAAAACGCCAACTGCGAATAAAATGTCGCGTAATTATGCGTCATGATAAGGAGAAAATATATGTCAGGAAACCTTAGCTTTGACACACTTAAAGCACAAGTCAGCGCGGGAAAAATCGATACAGTTTTGGTTTGTCTTGTTGATATGCAAGGCCGCCTGATGGGCAAACGGTTTCACGCTGTCAATTTCGTGACTGTGTCATTTTCCGAAACACATTGCTGCGATTATCTTTTGGCAACAGATCTTGAAATGGCTACGCCTGACGGATATACTGCAAGTAGTTGGCAAAATGGCTATGGCGACTACGTCATGCGGCCAGACCTATCAACAATCCGTCTGGTTCCTTGGCTTGACGCTACAGCTATGGTCCTTTGTGATGTGCTTAACCACCAAACATATGAACCTATTCCCCATTCACCTAGGGCAATTTTGAAAAAACAGATCATGCGTTTATCAGAGATCGGTTTTGACGCTATGATGGCTACAGAAATTGAATTTTTTCTGTTTGAAAAAAGTTTTGACGAGATCCGACGGAGTCATTTCCGCGATCTGCTGCCAATCAGTGGTTACAATGAAGACTATAATATTTTGCAGACCTCACGTGAGGAGAACGTGATGCGTCCAATTCGCAATCACCTTTACGCTGCTGGCCTACCGATTGAAAACTCCAAGGGCGAAGCCGAAACTGGTCAAGAAGAATTAAACATCCGCTATGCAGAGGCGCTTGCCTGTGCAGATCACCATACTATCGCAAAACATGCGGTTAAAGAAATAGCATGGCAAAACGGACATGCTGCAACTTTTTTACCCAAATGGGATCGTAAAAAAGTAGGGAGTTCTTCCCACATTCACCAATCTCTCTGGAAAAATGGCGAACCTGCGTTTTATGAAAGTGGGGCCGAATTGGGCATGTCTGCCATCATGCAACACTACATGGCCGGTCTGATTACATACTGTCCAGATTATACAGTCTTTTTGGCGCCATATATAAATAGTTATAAGCGCTTTGCAAAGGGGACTTTTGCACCAACAAAAACTGTCTGGTCGGTAGACAACCGAACAGCTGGATTTCGCCTCTGCGCTCAGAGCACTAAAGGCATACGCGTTGAATGCCGTATCGGTGGTTCCGATATTAATCCCTATCTAGCGCAAGCTGCGATGCTTGCAGCCGGAATAAAAGGAATAACTGAAGAAATGGTACTCCCTGAGCCCACAAAAGGAGACGTTTATGAGGACTCAAATGCACTAGATATTCCACAGAACTTGCGAACGGCTACTGAAAAACTGCGGAATTCAAAAATGCTTAGAGAAGCCATGGGAGATGATGTGATTGACCACTACACGCGGACTGCAGAATGGGAGCAGGAAGAATTTGATGAGGCGGTGACCGATTGGGAAATTGCTCGCGGATTTGAAAGGGCATAATATGACGTTAAAATGCATTTCGCCAATTGATGGGTCTTTATATTTTGAAGACCAGACGCTGCCCCTAGCAAAAGCGCAATCCGCTGCAGCAAAGGCAAAAAACGCCCAGTCTAATTGGGTGGCTAGATCTCTTGAAGAACGGATTCGGTGAGTGAAAGAGGGGATAGCCAAAATTGGTGCTATGAACGACGAAATAGTACCAGAGCTTGCGAAACAAATGGGTCGCTCCATCCGCTATGCTGGAGAATTTGCTGGGATTGAAGAGCGTGCGTTTTATATGGCAGATATTGCACACTCTGTACTTGAGCCAATTCTTACAGAAGATAACCCTCATTTTCGACACATAATTAAATGCGTGGCACAGGGCGTTGTACTCGTCATTGCGCCTTGGGATTATCCATACATGACTGCAATTAATTCGATTGCTCCAGCTCTTATTGCAGGCAATGCTGTAGTACTAAAACACTCCTATCAAACGCCTTTGGTGGGCATCCGGCTCGCACACGCGTTCCAGAGTGTTGGGATACCAGCGGAGATTTTTCAAAACCTTATGCTGGATCATCAAACCACAGCTCAACTTATCTCAAGCCGCGCTTTTGACTTCATCAATTTCACTGGATCAGTTGGGGGTGGCAAAGCTATAGAAACGGCGGCAAGCGGGACATTTACAGGGCTCGGATTAGAGCTGGGCGAAAAAGACCCAGGCTATGTCATGGAGGACGCTGACTTAGACGCTGCAGTGGAAACACTAGTCGATGGTGCTATGTTTATTTTTGATCAATGCTGCTGTAGCATCGAACGCATTTATGTCGTCGAAAGCTTGTTTGATTCATTCGTAGAAAAGGCCGTCCAGATTGTTCAGGCCTACAAGCTTGGCAATCCGCTCGATACTGAGACAACACTTGGTCCAATCGCGCAAGAACGCTTGGCAAATGAGGTGTCCACCCAAACTTATGAGGCTGTTGCAGCCGGAGCCATACCACTTATTTCGCCTTCTCTTTTCCCCCAAGACAGCGGTGCATATCTGATGTCACAAGTTTTGGTCAATGTAGACCACACGATGCGTGCAATGCGCGAAGAAAGCTTTGGTCCAGTTGTTGGAATTATGCCAGTAAAAGATTATCCCACAGCCATCACATTGATGAATGACAGCAATTTTGGTCTTACGGCGTCGCTTTGGACCAAAAACCCAAAACGCGCCGAGTCTATTGCAAATCAAATTGCTACAGTTACTAATTATATGAAGTGTGCCGATTATTTAGATCCCGCACTCTGCTGGACAGGTTGCAAAGATACCGGACGCAGTGGAGGACTTTCCATAATTGGCTATCACAACCTTACCCGCCCAAAATCGTATCACTTAAAAAAGGCCTAAAATATGTCCCTCAACGCAAATTGGTCCTATCCAACCACAATTCGCTTTGGTGCAGGTCGCATCGTAGAAATTGCTGAAGCCTGCGAATTTGCAGGTATAAGAAAACCACTTTTGGTTACAGATAAAGGCTTGGCACAACTAGACATCACACGAAAAACTTTAGATCTTTTAGACTGCGCGGGATTAGGGCATTCTGTTTTTTCTGAGGTCGATCCAAATCCAACAGACAGAAATGCTACCGCCGGCATTAAAATGTTCAAAGAGGGTAAACACGACGGTGTTATCGCTTTCGGGGGGGGCTCAGGCCTTGATGTTGGTAAACTCATAGCTTTCATGGTTGGCCAAACGCGCCCAATTTGGGATTTTGAAGACGTCAGTGATTGGTGGATGCGGGCAGAAGAAAATTCGATTATGCCAATCGTCGCAATCCCAACAACGGCAGGAACTGGATCAGAAGTTGGCCGGGCTTCCGTCATTACAAATAGCGAAACGCATGAAAAAAAAATAATTTTCCACCCTAAATTTCTGCCTAGCGTTGTAATTTGTGATCCTGAATTGACTGTTGGTATGCCACCTATGATAACTGCAGGTACTGGTATGGATGCTTTCGCTCACTGCTTGGAAGCCTATTGTTCTCCTTATTATCACCCCATGTCTCAGGGAATGGCGCTGGAAGGAATGAGGCTCGTCAAAGAAAATTTGTCTCTCGTGTTCAAGGATGGTCACAATATTATGGCGCGCGCACATATGATGTCTGCTGCAATAATGGGCGCAACGGCATTTCAAAAAGGTCTTGGGGTAATCCACGCTGCTTCACATCCTATTGGGGCCGTACACAACACCCATCACGGAACAACTAATGCCGTCGTTATGCGAGAAGCTCTTTTAATGAACAGGCCAAAGATTGAAATAAAAATTCGGGCACTTTGTAATTACCTAGAAATTCCAGATGGGTTTGAAGGATTTATATCTTTCGTCGCCAGATTAAATGCTGAGTTGAATATACCGACATCGCTAACCAGCTTAGGGGTAAAAGATCCCAATATTGAATCTTTGGTCGCCTCGGCGCTTAAAGATCCAAGCAGTAATGGTAATCCGGTTGTTTTAACGAAAGAAAATATGACAAAACTATTTTCAAACTGCTTGTAAATACATAAAACTGGAACCACGCAACGAAAAGTTCCTGGTTACAGAAATGGTGTTTTTAAACCTAATAAAAATCTCTAGATTAAATTGCTTTAAAGTGAGGCACTAAACCGAAAATAAAATGCGAGTGAATGAATATAAAAAATATATATTTCATCTTTCTAACGATCAATAACTTTAAGAAACTAAAGTTCCATAATCTTTTATCATTGCTTTAATCGCGTTATTGAAGTCAGTGTTATTTTTCGGCCAATTCCCAGACCGAATTTCAGCACGAATTCTATTTGCTACTTCTATATTCACTTCAACGGGAAGCTGATTCATCATCTGTAAAACATCTCTTTTGACGCTATTAAGTTTTACAAGAACATTGGATGGACCACTTCCAGATTTAGTCTCACTCAGTAAAAGAGGTATAGCTGCGACGTTCTTAAGCCCATCATCCATAGCTTTTATAGCACGATTCTTTGCAGCGCTAATGTGCATAAACATCTCTGTGTTGTCATAACCAGCCTTTAGTTTCTGGTAAGATACAGAACCGACTGATTGACCTACGATCTCAGACATCAGTAATAGCATCCAATCGTCATAATAGCATCCCTAACCATAAACCCCGCTAAACTATTTACAATCTCAATTCAAGCTTCTGGAATATCTAACCTGCGTACCAATTTTTACATTCTAATTTAACAAAGAATGCTAAGTGATAGCTTAAACGCCACCGACTAAAAATCAATTAGTTAATGATGCCAAAGAGAATGACCGAGCTTTGTATTCAAATCTTGCTAAAACGGTTTAGGCCGTGGTCCCACCATCAATAATATAAGCTTGGCGTGTCGCATAGGCATCATCATCCGAAAGGAAGTAAATAACAAGTTTTGCTATTTCATCAGGTTGGCCAAGACGTTTCATAGGTTGACGATCTGCAAACCAAGCCCGCGCTTTTTCAATACTTCCCATTTTCAACGACAAAGCTTCAATCCTTGCGGCCAGCGAAGGTGTTTCTACTGTGCCAGGGCAAATCGCTTTTGCGCGAATGCCATCGCACATATGATCAGCCGCAATCGACTTAGTCAGACCAATAACGGCTGCTTTTGACGCGCGATAAGCAGCGCGATACGGGAACCCCTTAACTGATGAGGCTAAAGAAGCCATGTTCACAACTGATCCGCGCCTCTCAGCAATCATTGCTGGTAGTGCAGCCCTTAAAACATCAAACATGCTGTCGACATTGATAAGAAAAGACTTTCTCCAATCTTCCTCACTCAACTAGTGTAATTGACCGTGTTGAACCCAACGGGCGATATTGACAATGCCATGAAGGCTGGCTGGCTCTTGAAAAACAGTGCAACGGCGTTGTTATCAGTAACATCTAGAGTCCGCGTCTCTATATTTTCCTTCTCGATATCTACAATTTTTGCGGCATGTTACTTCGTCGCAACAACTTTTGCTCCAGCCGTGGCAGATAGAAACGCAATGGCGCGGTCCATACCAGCGCCAGCGCCGCTTACAAATACCCGTTTTCCCTCTAAACTAAGCGTTTTGCATCTCCATTGGGTTATTTTGAATTAATTATCATGATAATTAGGCAGAAGAGACCAGTTTAAGGTGGTAGGTAGAGGGTAACGTGTATAATTTATAGAAGCTTTCCTTCCGACTGATTGCCTTTGATATTACCCGTCATTGACACAAAAAATCAGAGTCTCGATATAAAGGTGATGATTTTTAATTTGATTGAAGGTTAATTATTGATTTTCTTCAAAGTAATGTTTTAACAAAGGATGCACGCTAGTTCAAACAAACCCCGTTGCCTAAAAGTTCATCTCTAGTCCAATGATATAATCAGAACCGCAGTGCTTGATCTCGTTGATTTTTGAAGAGTAATT
The DNA here is from genome assembly GCA_913031285.1 of uncultured Alphaproteobacteria bacterium. Classification (GTDB taxonomy): domain Bacteria; phylum Pseudomonadota; class Alphaproteobacteria; order Rhodobacterales; family Rhodobacteraceae; genus LFER01. Next base: position 7,321 of record CAJWEI010000030.1, read on the forward strand.
TGAATAGTGCCCAACAATACTGACCTTGTCGCTCAAAGGCCAAACAATACCAATAAAGGCGGCCCTGTTGTCGTCGAACTTATTTAATTGTGAGTATCCCTTTATCCGCATGGAGACGCGTTTGGTAATATCAAAATCAACTCCAAGAAATATTGGGTACTGTGTTTCGGAGAACTTAAGCCCATCAAAGTTCGCACTTTTATGTAGAATGCCCAATCCAACACTAAAACCATAGTTTAGTTGCGTGAGAGACCCAGATCTTCCACCAAATTTAAATGCTGTATGGGCGATATACTCGTTAAAAGAATAATTTGTAGACTTGCCTGAAAAAACTTTGCCTGAACCAACTTTGACATCTAACCCAAGTGCATAATCTTTCCCCATGTCGAAGGAAGTGAATAATGCCACTCCGTCAAGTTCACCTTTGTGTGTCTTTTGAACCGACCTGATTTGAGCCGAACTGCTTTTAAGGTTTAGTGACCCTCGAATGGTATTCGCCAAAGTTTGGTGAGCTAAGAGGAGTGGACAAATAAATAACAATAGAAAACGAATCATGTTTCTAGGCTAACAAAACAAAGCACTGTTCCGATACTATATTTTTCAATTACTCGCTCCCATTAAAAGTCCTGACTCCTTACATGAGCTCTATGGCAAAAGTAGAACATTATAAAAAAAGGTTTATACAATCTCACGCCGCCTCTTGAATGATATTTTCTGGTGTGGCCCTAGACCCGAAAACAAATTTAGTGTCAGTGTAAGTTTCTAAGACAATTCGTATAGCATGCGGTTCATCGTATGCAAAGACAAGCTGGTCATTTATATCCTCATAATTTGAGTTTACGTAGCCTATTAGAAACGACAACAATTTGTAGCCAAATATGATTATCACCCTGTTTTACTAATGTAATTTCACGCGGTGATACGTGCATCAGATCAAATTTACATAAAAGAGTTTTTGAAAGGTTTCGCTGCTACGCATGTATGCAGTTTTTTGCTATAATGGTATTTGAGGCAATAGCGCATATTCATAAAGCTTTCGCAGGATCAGTGCTGGCCTGCCTTAAATATTAAAAATAGGTGACGACGGATAAAATACGAAAGCTCTCCTCTCGAATCATAAGATTTTGAAAGCACCTATTTTAAGCCCATTTAAATTTTTTTTCTCAGGCTGCCTTTATTGAAATTTCTAATTTATCGATGTCGGCCTAAATGCAAAGCTGTTTATTATCATCTACAGCAAGGCTATGCCTTTGACAAAAATAGATCTTAATTCACGAAAATGACCACGTTTCACAAGTTCTCTGGGAAGAACATGATAAACCTCATTTTTTTGAAAATTGGGTTTTGAAAATATCCTTTCAAGTTGCTGAATTAATTTTAAGCAAATAATAAATGTGAGAACAAATCTTTTCATGTAACTTTGTGATCACATTTATTATAAGTGCTTTATGGACAATGGTCGAAATTCGGATGGAACTTTCTCGAAAGGGAATACTCGCAAACCGAAGGGTTCTAGAAACCTAAAGACAGTTGCTATTGAATCCTTTTAGAGTGACAAGCAGAAGCCTTAACGCAAAAGGCAATCTCTCAAGCACTTGAGGGTAACAGTGTTGCTCTTAGACTCAGTATGGAGCGTACAGCTCCTCCCCCCAAAAATAATCCTGTCTGCTTCTCTTTGCCATCCATGCAAAGTGCAAATGATGCCTCACAAGCTGCTCCGGGCGTTCTTAAGGCCGTGAGTAAACGGGACCTTACTCAAATTGAAGCATCACATGTCATGGGGTTGATCGACAGCTACAGGCGCACTCTGGAGTTCACCGACATTGAAGTTCTAACAGGCTTTGGAAAGTGAGCTTGTAAACTCTGCGTAAAAGGCTGGCAATCATTATTCTAAGGTTACAAGCAAGCCAAATCCTGAGGCAGAGGCAGCATTTCAAGAGTTAATGTCCTATCTTGATAGCTTGGCTAATCGCAAAGCTGGTGGTGATAGAACTGCGCAAGCTGAAATTGAAGCAGTATCGGCCTTTCTTAAAAAGAATTGAAGTTATCGCCAACAGAGCTGAAGCACCTCTCAAGAGCCGCCACCGAGGCTCTGAGGCTCCCTCAGTATGTATCCGTACCTCCAGATACATTTGCAGACTAAATGCGCTATCAAGAAGCTGAGAGATTATTTAAGAACGTCATGGCAATTTTAGATGAGATAGCGACTAGTAAAAGCAGTCAAGCCTTTCATATCAGGCAATAGCACAAGGGTTAAATAAAAGATACAAATCCAAAGGGCCGATTAGCATATTTAATTTTATGGCGTTACGTAATTCGACAATAAAGATTTCATTTATCGTTTGGTTTGGGTACATCTTTCTTAATTAACCCAAATCGCGTGTAATAGTTTTTTTGAAGCAAATGAGACAGTAGAGGTTATATTGGATTTAGCAATTATAATTAGACGTTTGAGGACGATAACAGGATGTTTTTTATTTTTTTACGTTGTTACTCATTTAATTAACCATAGCTTGGGCCTAATTTCATTGGAAACAATGGAGAAGGGTCGTTCAATTTTTTTATGGTTTTGGCGAAAAAATTTCGTTTTTTATTTGTTATATGGAGCTTTGACAGTACATTTTCTGCTTGGTATCTACGCTATTTGTAAGCGGCGTAGTACGAGCATGACGCGAAAAGAGTGGGTCAGAAATATATGCGCCGCGTTAATCCCCTTTTTTTTAGCAAGCCATTTATCTATTACCCTTTTCGGATCACGGTTTTTAGGATTAAACGACAGCTATTCTTTCATGATCCTATCTACATATATTTTTGATCCAGTAGGATATATCAGCCTTGCAATAATGTTAATACTCATATGGACCCATGGCTCAATTGGGTTAATTGGCCTTTTGGAGTTTCGTAGTATCTACTCACAATACAAAAATTGGTTTAATGGATTCATTTATGGACTTCCGTTTTTAGCGCTTGGGGGTTACTTCAGCGCTTGCCTTGAGCTCATGGCAATTAGCAAAAGTCAGCCAAATGTTGTACTAGAAATTCTTGCGCAAGCAAACTTCAACGGCGATATCGGCAAAGCGATAGTATTTCTTTCAGATGTTACTCAGTTCGTAATGTACCCAGGCTTAATTTTATCACTTTTCGTCTTTTTTGTACTTCGTAAAGTAGTAGAAAATAGGTTCAACTCCATTCGAGTTAGTTACGCTGACGGAACGACGGTAAAAGTGAGTAAAGGCTGTTCGTTACTGGAAGCTAGTCACAAACATGGCACATACCATGAGTCGGTCTGTGGGGGGAGAGGTCGATGCACTACATGTCGAGTTAGAGTAATGTCTTCTTTAAACGACATACCTAAACCTAATTTTATAGAGCAAAAAGTTATAGATAGGTTAAATTTTGACCCCACGATACGGTTGGCTTGCCAGCTCAGGCCGGAGGTAAATATTGAGATCAATCCCATAATAAGCTTGGTTGGAAATGAAAAAAATAAGCTTTTATTTTCCAACCAAAAAAATCTCTCAGGTATGGAGGCCGAAACTGTAATCTTATTCTGTGATTTGCGGGGCTTTACAAAGCTTTCCGATAACAGACTGCCATTTGACGTAGTTTTTATACTTAATAAGTATTTCAAATTAGTTACTGAAGCTGTTGAGGGCAATGACGGTCGCATAGATAAGTTTATTGGCGATGGCGTCATGGCAATTTTTGATAAATCTGAAACACAATCAGATCGCTGCAAAAATTCTCTAAAGGCAGCTGCTGAGATATCAAAAAGCTTGCAAAATTTAAATGTTGAGTTGGCTAACGAAAATATTGATCCGCTAAAAATTGGTATAGGCATCCATGCAGGAACCGCCATTTTAGGTAAAATGGGCTATGGGATGGCAAGTAGCGAAACTGCAATCGGCGATACAGTCAACGTAGCAAGTCGTTTGGAGCAACTTACAAAGAGTTATTCATGCGAATTGATGTTCTCAAATACGGTAGCTGAAAGTGCTAACCTTAATGTCGACATGCTTCAGTCCATCAAAACTGAAATAAGGGGGAAAAAAGGTACTTTGAATGCGTTCTACTGCCAACACGCTGCTGAACCTTTGCTTACTCTTTAGTATTCCCACTCAGACGGAGCGCTCGGAACTTTGACACCAGATGTATTGACTTTTCCTCCAGTAAGGTTGGATTCCAAAATATCTGATAGAATTTGAGTATCAACGAACATTTTCAAACTACAGAGGTTTTTGTTCCAAAGCTTATTATCTATTTTTTGAAAAAGCTTGTCCAAGTTAGGAGTCTTATTATCAGTCATTTTTGTATAGAGTATATTACTTGCTTTTTCAAACACTGAGAGCCTGTCTGAGCTATTGTAATCCTCATATACGCTAGTCTTAGCGGAAATAGAGTTTTGTCGTTGATAGAGTTGAAAATTTGCTATCAAACTTGAACCTGAATGAGGGCCATATCCACTTAAAGGTGTCTTCATTAAGCTATAGTTTTGACCATTAGACATCCAATGATACCCTTCAGGAGGAGCAACCCCCAATGATAAAGCCTCAGTATCGATTTCAATTTTATTGGCTGCTTTTTTAGTTTGGGGCAAGTATAATGGAAATGCTGGAATTTTCGCAGTCAAACTTGATCCAGCGTGTTGGGAGTAACCACTACTAGGGTTTTTCATTAAGGTGTAATAACCATTGTCTTCCATCCAATGATAGCCTTCAGGTGGAGAGACATCTAGTTTGTTATTTTTTAGGTTGGTTCGCTTACTATTAGAATCATCTAGCTTCATAATGAAACTTGCACAAATATCTCGTTTTTTAATGTAATCCTGGAAGCTTTCAAATCCTTGAGCTTTTGCAAACTCGTCAAAGCCGCCATCAAAAGCCACATGATATCCTGAGAACGATTTGGTGGCAGAAAAAAGGATTAAGAATAAGAATAAACGGAACAACTACAAAATCTCCAAACCGTTATCAAAAAGTTCTTATAAAAGATATCAACCAATCGGAAAAGTATAAAGACATTATTGCAAAAAGTAGTGCGAAATGAGTTAGCATAATGCCTAATTGAAACCAATTCTGCGTTAAAAAATATGATTACTAGGCTTCATCCCTTCTCAATATCATTATTATTAATTTAAAGTAGTATTTATGCTTTAACTTCTCAAAACCATCCAAAGTAGGGCTCTCTTCAAATGTCTCCAAACGATTTTCGTATACTTCCAATCGTGCAAGACGCACTTATGGGATATTAAGCGGACTTATTATTTCTATCGTTCCACTCCATGAACTCTCTAATTCCTCACTAAAACGTTTTGAATATGCTGTTGCTTCCTCAGGACATTTGGATAAGGCTTGTCTTATAAATGGACCATAGGACAGAATGCGTGTTTTGGCCCACGTTTACTGAAGAAATAGGTGCCTGAACGACGGATTGTGTGCTGAATAAGTCACATTGACTGTATCCCTCGCGGGTCAAACGCAAAGGAGTTTCAGTAAGCTATATCTGAGATGTGGGGCCGCACGCGGCGTACTAGTACGACCGCGTCCAAGATGGCGAGACTAGGGGAAAGGCCAGGTGCGGCTCCACTCTCTGCGCTTATGGCTTTGTATTCCACATTGCGAAACAAACCAATCAACATTTCTGGCGAAAATAGAATTCGCACAATTATTGACGGATCACATAACAACCTGACCATTTTTTCAGCAAGTTTAAAAACTAAACTGACCTGAGACCACAACCTTGCACCAGACATGATCTCGCTGTTTCTCTTGGCCTCTGGCCTGACGATGTGAGCCAACAAAACAACGGCAATCAGAGCTGCCTTAACATTCTTTCTGGTAACACTCAGATAAGCACGGCTGGAACAATACGGGTTATCATAGCATCCAAAATAAACTGCTTCTGAAGCTTAATGGGCTGACCCAGCTGTGCGCCCTATGGTATTTTGCAATACACCTCAATAAAGGCAAAGACTTTCTTGCCTCGCGTCATTAAGATGTTACCCTCATTGAGTAAAAAGGGAGTAAATAATGACTGAATTAAACGCGCACTCGGACCGGATGGTCTTAGTGTTTAATTGCAAGGTTAAAAACGCTGAGACATTTAAAAAATGGTCTAAAGACCGAGCAGCAAAATATGTTTATGATCTCGAAGAAGAAAACAGCTTAAGTTATGAATGGCACATATCAGATGATGTCACTGAAGCTACTTTGATCGAGGCTTTTGTGGATAGCGACAGCATTATGGTCCGCCTTGGAAACCATGCGGCTAGCCCGCTAGCGACGGAGATTCATGAGCAGGTGGAGATCACCGGCGTCTTATGTTTAGGAAATGCCAAGCAAGATGCTATAGATGCTTTAACGGCTTGGGGTACCAAATTTCAATCGCATCACGCTGGTTATAATCGCGAGATTGTTGGTCCTCGCTAGTTAATGGGCTTGGGTGATCAGCCCAGCAATACCGAAATAATCCAGCGCGGTTTTTACCTGTGAGTCACCCTTTATAATAGCGTTAATAGTACGTGAATCATAAGCTATTTGGTTGAATGAGATTGATATGAGCACAATAAGCTGACGCCTTTCCAGCGTATCTATCAAAGAAATGAGTGAGTTGGGTATTTGAGTGCAGCGGTTGTTCTCGACGATCATGCCGACTGCATCCAGCCCAACTTGAGCAGTGCGAATGTCAGCCTCTGTTCTTAAGATCTTTGCAAGCGGAATAAAGTCCATATAACGCCAGTAAGATTTCGCGCGGGTGCGGATGAAATAACTCCAAATAAGGTGTCATTTTTATTTCCAAGTTAAACTCTAGCAGGGGGTAGGCCCCTAGCGTCGATAACACCCTCAAAGCGTGCCATCGCAGCAGTTGCACTATTCTTATCAATTCGTTTATTCATGAATATTTCCGTAAACGCAAAGTAAGTTTAGGGGCGCTGATTTGCAGACCATAGCGTCTAGAGGTTGACCCACCCTCTGCCTGCCGTTTGCTTAATTAAACCGAATGCTCATCCAGCCATTAATAAATAGTGAGGTCAACATTTGAGAGGTGCTGATATGCGCGTACAAAGTGGCAGTTTAGATGCAAATAGCTATGCATCTTCTGTGTTTCAGAAGCGCGAAGTAAGTAAAGCAGTCTTTAGAACAAACAAATCCAAAAGAGGCACAAACAAAAAGTCAGTTTTACTTGAAATTAGTCGTGACATGGTACGCGACAGCTGAGCACCGGTGGCAGCGTCCATCGGTTAAGGTGATATTGCGCCATTGGCAGCAATGCAAATCACGGGTTAGGGTCGTGCAGCGCAAGGTGCGCCACTGTTGTGTGAAGTGATGCTTGCGGTATTCGTCAGCAATCTTGGAGCGTGTTGTAGTGGAAACAATATGTGTAGTGACTGAGAGTGATAGCCGCCACACAAAGAAACTACCCAATAGGTGTCAGAGCCGTTAAGGAAGCAAATACAAGGAGTGCCAGAATTAGATCGGGCATAAGATTTTCCAATCACCGTACCTGAAGTTGACCAGATCAAACAGCTACATCGTGGTGATGCCGTCAATGCGCTTGATCAACCAAAAAATTGCCTTTGTACGATCCCACAGCTTAGACTGCTGCACGATTAGCTTTCCCTCAAAAGGCAGTGGCCTTCGCCGCCCGAGTGCTGCCTGTTCGCGCTCAAACTCCAGCATCTGCAAACTAAGACGTCGCTCACTCATTTTCATTCTCCAGAATAAATCTACGATTCGGGATTAGCCTTTTTTAAATCTCGCTCCATTTTTTTTTTTAATCATAGCGTAAATTTTGCCGACGATTTACAACCCCGCTCAGTTCCTCGACGGAGGGGATTGTTTGGAGAGCTTTCTAAAAATCTTTTTCACCTAAATCGGCCAAATCGATGCTTGAGTGGGGTAAGTTTCGTTCGTTACAAGTGCTAACGGCAAATGACTTTAACTGTCAGAATTTGCAAATTTAACACGAAAAGATGCATTTGAATACAAGTGCAATAAATCATCAATTTTGCGTAGTTTGATCCCTAGGGAAGTCATCGATTCCCTCCATTACATGGCCATTCTGACCTAGCGCTTAACCTTCCTTTGGTGCCGTCTAAAACAAGTCAAACTTCTTGATAACGATTGGCACTCAGTTTAAACAGAATTTAAATAAGGAGACTAAAATGAGCTTGTTCAATAAATGGTGGGATGCAGCAAACTCAAAAGATAGAGTTAAAATGGCAGAGTTACTGGACGATAGCTTTATATTTATCAGGCATAATACTGGTGAGAAATGGAGCAAAGATAAATTTCTTGATGTAATGATGACAGATGTCAGAGATAAGACGGCATCAGAGGGTAGACGTTTAATCTACGAGAATGACAAAATTATAGTTAGTCATTCGATACTAGATGGCCCAACGGGTAGGAATGCGGTAATGTTAGTGCGCCTAGTAAAAGGCGGGAAAATTATTAGAGCAGAAACTGGTATGACACCATTAACTGTTAAATAATTTGGGATATGACAGACTGTCGCATCATGATCCAAACGGCAGAGAACTACGCTTTCGCCTTCAGCTAAACGGAAATGGAAAGAAAACGAAGACAGCATTAGTGAGCATATTTGCCCTGATCTTAGCAACAACTTGTGCGGTTGTAGGTAAATGCTCCAAGCACAACAACGCAAAATAAGAGGCTATGACTTGTGCGACCGGTTACGCTTGGGATGAAAATACCGCAGCGTGCGTGCAAGATGTATCAGCTTAAACTTACTTATCGGTTGAGCTATTATTTTTGCCACAACGCCATCCAATATTCCGCAGAGCCAGCCGTAGGGGGGATAAAACAGGGGTCATCCTTGGAAGAAAGTTAACAAATAACAGATTTTTACTGAAGCTAGGGGGTGGCTTAAAATTTTTTAGAAAGGGCTGACGTGGCCCGCTGAGTTCTATTGTGGGTTTGATATACTTTTAGGCTAACTCTCCAAGTAAGAAGTTTTTAAGCAGGTTTTCAGACTATAGGGCACGGTGTCAGGTCAGCATAGTCTTACAGACTGAGGTCAATAAGTCCTACAATTGAGGTCGGACCACCCTGCGCAGCTGCTTTGGCTGATAAGTGCACACGGAGTCCTATTAAAGTGCGTTCGTGTTAATAGAACGTACACGGTCACTGCCATGTATTACGAGCAATGCGGCACGCTTGGTACCAAATGACCAGCGGGAATACCGTTACCCTGGCTTGGGTATTTTTTCAATCACTTGCAGAGACTTTGCATTGATGCAGATTAGATCACTCAAATGGTAGGTAAACCTACTCCGCTCCAGATTTTGCTAGAAGGTGTAGCCATTATTCGTCTAGCTTCTTTCCATTCTTGCGTTCGTGATAGCCGCCCTGGCGCTGATTACCGGGGTCTCTCTAGGGTGGTGCATCAGTCTCGGGCAACCATTGCCCACTGATCACATGCTTCAATCTCCTGCAGGCACCAGAGTGCCGTAAGCTTTACGGGACGTGGGAAATTAGGATTTGATTGGACGCCAGAACCATAGGCCGGTGCTGCTAAACCTTATGCCGACTTCGGTGTCGCTTAGACGCAATTTATCCATCAATTTCTTACTACAGATTACGAAAAATGGCAGTCAAGTTTGGGATTGTCTCACATCCATGCAACCATTAGGTTTTAATGAAACGGGAGATAAAGATTGCTGATATGTTCAAATAGTTTACGGACGCTTTTCAAGCGCAGGACGTAGAAACATACCCATCATGTTTTCACGAAAACCACGAAACGCGTCTCCATTCAAATGGACGAAAGATTACAATGCTGAATTTCGATTTTGATCGAACTGTAAAATACATGACAGAATATCAACAATTTCATCAAACCTGTATATATGAAAATGATGATATTTTAATATATCGCTTTTACAATCCTGCGCCCGATGGTGGCCGCGAAGCAATACTTTGGTCTTCACAAAAAAAATGAATTGATTTGGCAAACTCAAAATGGATTAAGTATAGTCACAAAGGAAGAGTGGGAAGTACATCCATTAAATAATCCTGCCTAAAACCACAAAAGGAACCATTAAATGTCGAGTAGCAAAGATATTACTTTTGTACTAAGAGCTCTAATCTTAACTGTTGCCGGCTTTTGTATGCTTATGACAATTGAGGTAGGGATTTTTAAAGTTTTGGGATTAATTTGAATAGATAGTGAGACTTATGCGTCACTTAGTTATGATACTAATATCAGCGGTCTTATTGACTGGTTGTGCAATGGAGTTCGGCTCTCAACAGAACAACGCAAATAACAAAATGGACAGCAACGTAACAAAAGGTAATGATAATCAAATGAATAGCAGTATGACGTCTCAGAGTAGTCAAAAGATGGATCAATCATCATATGCATCAATGTATTATTCTATCATAAAATCTCTGAAAAAGTTTAGATAGAACAAAAATAGCCCTCTCAGAAGAAACCGTAGAGGCGAAAAGGCAGCACCATAGAGCAGCAGTACTTTTGAACCCTGCATATTTGAAAGAAGGAGAAAAAAAAGATTGTCAACTTTACGTCAATTCATCAAAATCCCATCACGCTTGATTTTAGGTGCTGTCACCTAGGTATCGTAGCCGTTGCTGACCTAATTGAAGTGTATGGCGGGGATGTTGATGTAGACGCTGTGGCGAGTTACGCGGTGCAGCAGATGCAAATGTAAAAGTATCACTAGCACCCAAAACATCTACGCCAGAAGCAGTGAAATAGCGTGTCAGGTTCAAAGGTGCCAAAGATTGGTGAAATTTAAAGTTTTTAAAAACAGGGTTTCAAGTAAAATGAATGGCGGTCTGTACAGGATTCGAACCTGTGACCCCTTGCTTCGGAGGCAAGTACTCTATCCAGCTGAGCTAACAGACCTTCTATTTACACAGTAGTGTAGGAGCGCGAGGAAGACCCCGAAACACTTAGCAACACAGTTCTCTATCTTATACAAGCACAACCGAAATTGTGCAGCCACATCGATCAAAACTATAAGAGACACATATCTCTTGCTTATACATCTCGCAACGGAAAACTTTTACCTTATCCTAAAAGATCGTTTGCAAGGCGCAAACCATCTACCAAAGCGTCAACTTCATCCTTTGTATTGTAAAAGGCAAAAGACGCTCGGCAAGAGGCATTGATACCGAGATGATCCATAAGTGGCCCTGCACAATGTTGACCGGCACGCACTGCAATACCTTTCTTATCCAAAATCGTCGAGATATCATGCGGATGCCCAGCGCCATCGATAGTAAAAGAAAAAATTGCACCCTTATCTGCAGCATCACCTTGAACCTTAAGCCAATTCAAGGCTTTCAATTCTTTAGAAGCATACTCGGCAATCCCGGCTTCATAAGCGGCGATCCTATCCATGTCCAGCGACATCATATAATCAAGCGCAACTCCAAGGCCAATTGTTTGCACAATGCCAGGTGTTCCTGCCTCAAATAGGTGCGGCGGCTCATTATAAATTACGCTTCCTCTGTGAACTTCCCGGATCATATCGCCACCACCAATAAAAGGGCGCATCTCGGCCATACGTTCTTTTTTGACATATATCGCACCAGATCCGGAAGGACCGCACAGCTTATGACCAGTAATGGCATAAAAATCACAGCCTATATCAGATATATCAACTGGCATATGAACAGCACCCTGAGAACCATCTACTAGTACCGGCACTCCCTTTAAAGCAGCGCCTTGACAAATAGCCTTAACATCCACCCTTGTTCCCAGAACATTGGAAAGATGCGTCACCGCAATCAAACGGGTTTTTGGCGTTATCGCATCAAGCATAGCCTCGGGATCTAAATTACCCTTACTATCAACATTGACCCATTTAATAATAATTCCGAAACGTTCACGCAGAAAATGCCATGGTACAATATTGGCGTGATGCTCCATGATGCTCAAAACGATTTCATCACCCGGCTGCATCACATTCATTGCCCACCCATAGGCAACCATATTAATGCCCTCAGTCGTACCGGAGTTCAGGATTATCTCATCCTCATCGACAACATGGAGGAACTTGGCAACAATACCACGAACTGACTCATATTTATCCGTCACAAGATTACTTAAGTAATGCAAACCCCTATGAACATTAGCGTATTCCTGAGAGTAGGCTGTCTCAATCGCGTCGATAACAACGCGTGGCTTTTGCGAGGATGCCCCATTATCCAAATAGACCAAAGGCCTATCATTGACAGTGCGCGACAATATCGGAAAGTCAGACCTGATTTTCGAAATATCCCAAAACATTTTATATTATCTTCCCAATGTCGAAATAAAAATTACCATTAAAAGCATCCCAACACTTCCCAAACTACTTCCAAGCAAAGCGACGAGTGAGGACTTGATCATGTTGTCAAACCCATGAGCGGCATCAATGAAGGCTACAAAGATCCATATAGACCAAAGGAAAACGATAAATTGAACAATACCCATAAGCGGTGCAAATAAAACCATCACTAAAAAAGATATCATTTGCATAACCATTTGAACAACTTGTAACCACGCTACGATGGTAAAGACTGACTTAAACTCACCAAGGCCCGAAAACCGCTGACCCGTCCATGAAATAGCCCCACAGACAACAAGCGTCATAATCCCCACCAAAGGAGCAAAGACCCAAGGCGTGCTAACATTCGTAAGCGAAGGCCCTTCCGTCTCATAGACCAAATCCACAGCAAACAGCATCGCTGTACTGGCACAAATCGCTGCCGCAAAAATTGAGCAGATTGCATCATAGGATAGATCGTAAGATAGAAGTGCCTGCCCGGCCTGTTTGGGATCGGTAAGACTAAGTTTCAGAAGATTTGTGAGGTTAAATGCGCCGGTCATTTAGAAGCCCGTCTTATCATTCGAAATCCACAAACCACAAGCCACAGGAAAAAAACCATCCACAAAAGGCCCAGCCCATTACTGGTGGCTCCTTGGCCCAAGAACCCGCTTACAAGTCCATAAATCAACATAATTGGACCAGACGCCAAGAACGCCCAAAACAAAGATAGGCGCACTAAACGCCCCTGCCTCCGCAAACCTAATATCGCCAGACAGATTGAAAGAACAGAAGCTAATATATAAAAGAGCAATGGTGCCACAAAAATCCAACCAAACAGAGCGCCACCAAGCATCATATTAAGAGGTTCGCTCGTCAAATGAGATTGACGTACGAGCGTTGGCCAATGGGACATAAACGCCATTGCACAACCACCTGCAAGAAACCCTAACGCATGGCTTTCGCTAAATTTTTGATAAGAAAAGTTATCGAACACCTCTTGAGGCTTCCAATAGCTTTGCACTATATTAAAGATAAGAGACATATATTTAGAGCCTTCTGGTCAGCCAGTCCTCTAGAAGTCTTTCCATAACTTCAGCAATATCCTCGTCCTCAACTTCAGAGAGCGCTTCTGCTAGAAATGCTAATGTTAAAAGATTGGTCGCCTCTAATTTGGGGATACCTCTTGAGTTAAGGTAGAAGATAGCCTCCTCGTCAATTGCACCCGATGTTGATCCATGCGAACAAACGACATCATCTGCATAGATTTCAAGCTCGGGTTTGGCCAGAAACTGGCTGTCATCATCCAGCAGGAGAGATTGACTTATCTGATATCCGTCGGTTTTTTGCGCACCGGCTTTGACAAGGATTTTGCCTTGGAAAACGCCAGTTGCTCCGTTTCGCAGTACCTTTTTAAAGACCTGCCGACTTTCACCGCGCAATGCCTCGTGCATTACAAAGACCGTATCATCATGATGAAATTCACCGTCACCCACCGAAGCTCCCGCGATATGGGCAACCGAATCGTCACCACAAATTTCGATGAATGCCTCGTTCCGGGTTAGCGCGCCATTCATGGTTAGCGTAAATGACTTGAACTGGCTCTCTTGATTTAAACGGGCGAATAAATGCGTGGCTGCACGGCGTTTGTGGTTTCGTCCTTGTGCTCTGACATGGTTCAGCGACGCGCCGTCTTCAATCTCAGTTTCCATTACAATGTTACATCGAGCCCCAGCTGGCCCACTTTCCAAAATTGTTGCCGAAGCACCTTTGTCCAGCTTGATAACATGATGCAACATAACATCGTCATTATCCGAGTTTTGAATATAAACAAGACTAATCGGCTTAGCGACGGTTCCTTTAACATGCATCAGTAATCCCTCTCGGGCATATGCCGTGTTAAGCGCGGCAAGCGGTCGAACAACGGGTGTCTGACCCTTTGTCTCAAGAGCCCCATAAAGGCCAAGTGCCCAATGAATATCAAGATCATTCACTTCCGACAGAAGCTCCAGGCTGATATCGGTTCCCTCCAGTTTATCGGATTTTTCAGCATTAAAAACACCGTCCTCAAACACAATCGAGAGGCAACCCAAACTGCCGAAAATAGACGCATTATCTTGCACTGACGCTTTTGCGCTTTTTACGTTTGGCGAAGTCAATTCATCCGGTCGTGTGTATTTCCAATACTCGTCACGCCGTACAGGCAATCCCATAGCTGCCACTCTGGTCTGTGCGTCCGCACGTGCTACAGCACTCCAACCAATTTCTGGAAGGCTCATCGCGTCAAGCCGAGCTTGGGTGGCCGTCACTTTGATCTGCGCAAGCGCCATTACATGACCTCCGACAGAATATCAGCATATCCGTTGTTTTCAACCTCCAAAGCAAGCTCAGGCCCACCTGTTTTAACTATCCTACCGTCAACCATAATATGCACAACGTCCGGCTTGATGTGATCCAATAGACGCTGATAATGTGTAATCACCAAAAAGGCACGTCCCTCGTCGCGCAGTGCGTTAACACCTTGAGCAACAAGTTTCATAGCATCAACATCCAAACCACTGTCAGTTTCGTCCAGAATACACATTTTCGGCTCTAGCATCGCCATCTGAAGTATTTCATTCCGCTTTTTTTCACCACCAGAAAACCCCACGTTAACTGGCCTTTTAAGCATATCAGCATCAATCTTCAGGCTTTTGGCTTTTGCGCGCACCTCTTTAAGGAAATCAGCTGCAGACATTTCCTCTTCACCACGCGCCTTTCGTTGTCCATTCACAGCCGTGCGCAGAAAGGTCATATTTCCTACACCAGGAATTTCGACCGGATACTGGAACGCTAGAAATAGACCGGATGCAGCTCTTTCCTCAGGTTCCATGTCCAAGAGATCTTTGTCCAAAAGAGTCGCAGATCCATCAGTTACCTCGTATCCATCACGCCCTGAAAGAACATAGGATAGTGTCGACTTACCAGATCCATTTGGGCCCATAATCGCATGTACTTTGCCCGCTTCGACAGTCAGGTCGACGCCTTTGAGGATTTGTTTCTCTTCTTCTTCAAGCGAGACTTTTAGGTTTCTTATCTTAAGCATTACTTCTTTCCTTCACACTGATCACAAGCAGTATGTTTACATTTAAAATCAAAAATGCCGCTTAACCGGCAGAGATCATTAATATTGTTTTGCTAACCATTTTATAAACTTGATCGTCATTAAAGACTGAATTATCCAACCGATCCCTCTAATGAGATCGCAACCAATTGCTGAGCCTCCATTGCGAATTCCATTGGCAGAGCTTGCAGAACATCTTTGCAAAAACCGTTGACGACCAAAGCCACAGCCTCTTCCTCATCCATACCGCGCTGGCGGCAATAAAACAGCTGTTCATCGTCAACTTTGGACGTAGTGGCTTCATGCTCAACCCGCGATGAGTTATTTTTAACCTCGATATAGGGCACGGTATGCGCGCCACATTTGTCACCGATTAACAAACTGTCGCATTGGGTATAATTTCGGCTGCTTTTAGCCTTTGGGTGCATTGAGACAAGGCCGCGATATGTATTTTGAGCGACACCTGCGGAAATACCTTTGGAAACAATGCGCGACTTCGTATTCTTTCCAAGATGCACCATCTTGGTGCCTGTATCTGCTTGTTGGTGGTTATTTGCAATCGCGATTGAGTAAAATTCGCCCTGCGTATCATCACCGCGCAGGATACAGGATGGATATTTCCATGTCACGGCTGATCCAGTTTCGACTTGTGTCCACATCACTTTGGATCTGTCACCACGACAATCTGCCCGTTTGGTGACAAAATTATAGATACCACCATTTCCGTCTTCATCGCCAGGAAACCAATTCTGGACAGTGGAATATTTTACCTCTGCATCCTCTTCTAGTACGATCTCCACCACTGCAGCGTGTAACTGAGCGACATCCCGTTTTGGAGCAGTACATCCCTCAAGGTAGCTTACGTAAGATCCTTTGTCCGCAATAATCAACGTGCGCTCAAATTGACCTGTATTCTCGGCATTTATGCGGAAGTAAGTGCTTAATTCCATAGGGCAGCGCACCCCGGGTGGAATATAAACAAATGAACCATCCGAAAACACGGCACTATTCAATGTCGCATAATAATTATCAGACACAGGAACGACCGAACCAAGATATTTTTTGACAAGCTCGGGATACTCGCGGATAGCTTCCGAGATAGAACAAAAAATTACACCCACTTTTTTTAACTCGTCTTTGAAGGTTGTACCCACAGAAATACTGTCGAACACGGCATCCACAGCAACTTTACGAGGCGTTGTCGGAGCGTCCTCTGCGCCCTCAACACCAGCAAGGATCATTTGCTCTTTTAGTGGAATACCCAGCTTATCATAAGTCGCTAGCAATTTTGGATCGACGTCATCGAGAGATTTGGGTTTCTCAATCATCGACACGGGCCGAGCATAATAATACTGATCCTGAAAATCAATTTTCGGGTAGGATACCATCGCCCAGTCAGGCTCTTGCATCTGGTTCCAGCGCGAGAAAGCGGCCAAGCGCCATTCTGTCATCCACTTGGGTTCTTCATTTTTATCAGAAATCAATTGCACAATGTCAGTATTCACGCCTTTAGGGGCATATTCCATTTCGATTTCTGTATTCCAGCCGTATTTATATTCACCACCCATTTCTCGAACAGCATCAACGGTCTCTTGGTCGACCCCTTCTTTGACGTCAATATCTTTGATTACCGACATAAATTTCTCCTGTTCGCGGCAGCTATCCTGCCCGTTTGAGTTGATATTTATTTCTTTTTTCTGCCCAGCACCCAATGAACCGATCTACTTCGCCTTTAGTAGTATCCGGTCCAAGACTTATTCTTATTGAGCTTGAGGCTGCCACGTCGTCAAACCCCATAGCCTTTAAAACCTCACTGGATTTCAATTTCCCACTTGAGCAAGCCGATCCTGCCGAAACGGCGATATTGTCCAAATCCATCTGCATCACCTGGGTCTCGCCTTTCCAGCCCGATGTGATTAAACAGCAGGTATTGGGCAGCCTGCACACTTGCCTACTTACAATGATAGTGCTCGGATCAACTTCTGCAATCGCATTCTCTAAAAAATCCCGAAGGATTACAATTTCTTCCCAAACGCCTGTTTTCAGATCTTTCGCAGCCGAAACTGCAGCCGCGCCAAAGCCCGCTATCCCAACCAGGTTTTCGGTGCCAGACCTGCGACCCATTTCTTGGCCACCGCCTTTGATCTGCGCCTGAATTTCGGTTCCCCGCTTAACAACGAGCGCTCCAACACCCTTTGGTCCCCCAATTTTATGAGCAGAAACTACCGCCATCTGAGCACCGGTCCAGTTGAAGGCTATAGGTAGCTTTCCAAACGCTTGGCTCATATCACAAAATTTAATGTCCTTTGGAATGGACTGCACCACCCCAGTTTCGGAATTTGCGTATTGAAGGGCCGACGAGCTTGGACTAGGCACATCGACTAAACCCTGCTCATCGCACAAAAGAGTAGCCTTACAATAGCTTGTCACCGCGTCATGTTCTACCGCGCTGCAGGTCAAAGACGCGTTGGCCAGCCCCAATGCCGCAGCCTCAGTAGCGCCAGATGTAAAAATTACATCGGCGCCATCAGCACCAAGAGCCGTCGCAACTTGCCCACGTGCTGTTTCAAGCATCGCTTTCGCCTTCCGCCCTTCTGCGTGCACGGAAGAGGGATTGCCGACCAAATCCATAGCGGCTAACATCGCGCTGCGTGCAGGCTCGCGCAACGGCGCAGTAGCGTTGTAATCAAGGTATACACGATTGCTCATTCGTCGACTACCGAAAGTATACTAGGCAAGGCTGGGCAGGGAACCAGGTCGTTCTCGATAACGTCTGACAACCGTGTTTGATGAAGAAAAACGTATACGCTCGCACTAAGGCTTTCCCAAAGACGGTTTGTAAGCGACTGAGATCGGCTTCCGGACAGGGCCCCTGATACCCCGGCACCTTTGTGCATAGCATCAATATTTTCATCAACCGCCGATAACACATCTATTACTCTGATTTCATGCGTCGACTTACTCAGCTTGTAGCCGCCAGTCGGCCCTCGCGTAGAGGTCACAAGGCCAGACCGGCGCAACTTAACAAAAAGCTGCTCCAAGTATGGGAGCGATATATCCTGTCTTTTGGAAATATCCCGCAAAGTGACAAGCATCCCTGCTGGCTGCAGAGCAATGTCTGTCAAAGCAATCATCGCATAACGACCCTTGGTACTTAGTTTCATAGACTAATTCCGCAATTATATTGACCTACCAGCCCTCAACGCTTATCTGCGTGTTGACATCGCAGCGATTTGTAGCATTTAGAATCGTTCTAAAGTGGATAAGCTGTTCTGTCAAGAATAAGGCGCCCCATTTTCAAGGAGAAAAGCTACTATGCCTGAGGTTATATTTCCTGGTCCAGACGGCCGTTTAGAAGGTCGGTATCATCCGCAAAAAGACAGAGATGCCCCGATCGCGATCATCTTGCACCCACACCCCCAATTTGGTGGGACAATGAATAACAAAGTCGTCTACAATCTACACTACGCTTTTTACAAAATGGGTTTTACTGTTTTACGATTTAACTTTCGAGGCGTTGGCAGAAGCCAGGGGGAGTACGATCAGGGTATCGGCGAGTTGAGTGATGCGGCTTCAGCTTTGGATTACCTGCAATCGATGAATAATAATTCAAAGCATTGCTGGGTTGCAGGGTTTAGCTTTGGTGCATGGATTGGCATGCAATTGTTGATGAGACGTCCTGAAATAACAGGTTTTATTTCAGTTTCACCACCAGCCAATATGTATGATTTTTCATTCCTTGCACCCTGTCCATCATCCGGACTTATGATAAATGGCACAGAAGATAGGATTGCTCCTCCCAGCGATACAGAAAATCTTGTTGAAAAATTGCACGAGCAACGCGGCATCACAATAACTCATACCCAGTTAAGCGGAGCGGGCCACTTTTTTGAAGAGCCCCACATGGATGTTATGATTGATCATGTGAACACGTATGTGAAAAGACGACTAACGGAGACCACTAGATGACGGCGTCAATCAAAAAATATTACGTAGCCTGCTTAAGAAACTTTGCCACGTGCTGAAAAACTAGCTACAAAAGATTTTACTATGAAGTTGCGCATATTATTGGAGCCGCTTCGCAAACGCTTGGAGAAGCTTCATTAACGGAGATACTAATTCGTTTGGCAGCGAAAAACGGGTTCAACTTTTTAGAAGCGAAAAATCTACTACCGAGAAAAGCGAGTAAAAACGACCGCAATCGCTGAAAGCAATCTAAATGCTGCCAAATCGTTTTCAACCGCTGGGAGCTTTTGCTTTTTTAGTCTTTAGGGCCTTCTTAGTTTTGACAACAATCTCCGCGAGATCGCGTGCGATCGCATATGCCCCTTTAATTTTTTCGCTGTCTTTGGCCCAATCGCGGCGCACTATAATCTTGTTGTCTTTTACCCTAGCAAATCCCCTTTGATCCTGGATAAAATCAACAAGACCCATGGGCGATGCAAATTTATCATTGTGAAATTGAAGTGTCACGCCCTTTGGGCCACCGTCGAGCTTGGCAATACCTGCGCGTTTGCACATGGATTTAATTCTCACCACTAGCATCAGCGTATTTACCTCTTTCGGCAACGCACCAAAACGGTCAATGAGCTCTGCCGCAAACCCCTCCAACTCAACCTTTGTATTCAAGGAAGACAAACGACGATAAAGTCCAAGGCGCACATCGAGATCTTGAACATATTTTTCGGGTATCAGGACCGGCACTCCAAGATTGATTTGCGGCGCCCACTGGCCATCGGCTTGCGAAAGGCCATCCATTTCTCCAGCCTTAATCTTAGCTATAGCGTCTTCTAGCATTGATTGATAAAGTTCATAACCGACATCGCGCATTTGTCCGGACTGTTCTTCACCCAATAGATTGCCTGCACCGCGGATATCAAGGTCCTGCGAGGCAAGTGAAAAGCCTGCTCCTAGCGTATCCAACGACCCGAGCACCCGAAGTCGCTTTTGCGAGTTTGGTGTCAATTTTTGTTCCGATTTAGTAGTAAGATAAGCGAAGGCGCGGGTTTTTGATCGCCCCACTCGACCGCGTATCTGATAGAGCTGCGCAAGACCAAACATATCGGCGCGATGTACAACCAACGTATTCGCAGTCGGAATATCTAAACCCGATTCGACGATAGTCGTGGCGACAAGCACATCATACTTTCCATCGTAAAAAGCATTCATCCTTTCGTCTAATAACCCGGCAGCCATCTGACCGTGTGCGACGGCGTAGCTTAACTCCGGAAGTTGCTCTTTTAGAAACTCCTCAATTTGCAGCAAATCCGTGATGCGCGGCACGACAAAAAAGGACTGCCCTCCGCGATAATGTTCCCTCAGCAATGCCTCGCGCACCGTGACAGAATCAAATTCGCTTACGTAGGTGCGAATTGACAATCGGTCCACAGGTGGAGTTGCGATAACCGAAAGATCGCGTACTCCTGAAAGAGCGAGCTGAAGCGTGCGCGGTATGGGTGTCGCCGTCAAAGTCAAAACATGTATATTTGATTGTAGTTCTTTTAGCCGCTCCTTGTGCTGGACGCCAAAATGCTGTTCTTCATCAATGATTAGTAGACCGAGGTTTTGCAATTTAACGCCTTTTGCAAGTAGAGCGTGCGTGCCGATCACAATATCGACTGTACCGTTTGACAGACCGTCTCGGGTGGCCGCCGCCTCAGCAGAACCGATAAACCGCGACAACTGTCGGACTTCTATCGGAAAGCCTCGGAACCTTTCCACAAAACTTTTTGCATGTTGACGCGCCAGCAGTGTCGTCGGAGCAACTAATGCAACCTGAACGCCAGACATAGCCGCGGCAAACGCGGCCCGCATGGCAACTTCGGTTTTGCCAAATCCCACATCCCCGCAGATAAGTCGATCCATCGGCATGCCAGATGATAGATCGCCCATAACATCGTCAATTGCACTTATCTGATCGTCAGTCTCTTCATAAGGAAAACGCGCATTGAATGCTTCCCACATGCCGGCCGGAGGCTCGAGCATGGGCGCACGTCGTAAAGCGCGTTCTGCTGCAACACGAATAAGACGATCTGCCATATCCCGGATACGTTGTTTGAGGCGCGCTTTTTTAACCTGCCAAGCACCTCCGCCCAGACGATCAAGGAGACCCTCGTCCTGACCATATTTACTCAGTAATTCAATGTTTTCCACGGGGAGGTAAAGGCGAGAATTTTCTGCATACTCAAGTAAAATACATTCATGTGCCGCCCCTGCCGCAGTGACCACCTCAAGCCCAGTGAAACGCCCAACCCCATGATCCACGTGAACCACAAGGTCGCCAGCAGATAAGCTTTGAGTTTCGGAAAGGAAATTTTCAGCTTTGCGGCGCTTGCGCCCCTGACGGATCAACCTGTCTCCCAAAACGTCCTGTTCCGAGATGACTGTTAAATCCGGTGCCTCAAACCCATGCTCCAGACCCCATACTACAAGATGTAGCCCGTGCGAGTGAACATCCCTAACTTGCGACACCAGTTTCGCATTGGTAATCCCTTCTTCTTCGATAAGCCCCGCCAACCGTTCGCGTGCACCGTCAGAGTAACTCGCTAACACGACCCTAGATGATACAAGTTTATTCTTAATATGATCAGCTAAAGCACTAAAAAGATTAAGTTTCTCTAACCTTCTCTCTGGTGAGAAATTACGTCCAATTCGTCCAGCTGCATCTATAACATGCGGACCATTTGGCTGTGCCAGCGGGTGAAACTGCAAAACTCTATGCTCTGAAATTGCACGCGTCCAAGCTGCATCGTTCAAATAAAGCAGTTCCGGTGCAACTGGTTTGTAAACAGTATTTATTTTGCTTTTCTGGTTTAAGGCTAATTGACGCGTTTCGTATTGATCCTGAATACTCTCCCAGCGCGCTAATCTCGCTGGGGCGAGTTGATCATCCAGCGTAATGCTTGCTGCTGGCAAATAATCAAAAATTGTCTCTAGACGATCATGGAAAAAAGCTAACCAATGCTCAACACCCTGGTATTTCCGCCCAGCACTTACCGCCTCATAAAGTGGATCATCAATGCGAACCGCCCCAAACTCGATCCGATAATTCTGGCGAAATCGCATAATCGCCGCCTCATCCAAAATGACTTCAGATACAGGTGCCAATTCAATTTCACTTAGCTTTTCAGTCGTTAGCTGGGTCGCGGGATCAAACCGGCGAGCCCCGTCCAATATATCGCCGAACAAATCGAGGCGCACGGGCCCTAGATCACCAGGCGGGAAAATATCGATAATACCACCGCGCACAGCGAAATCGCCTGGCTCCATGACCATCGGGCATTGATGGAACCCCATGCGCTTCAGAAACTCACGCAATGCAGCTTCGTTCATTTTCTTTCCGACGGTAGCACGAAAAACAGAATTTTTCAAAATAGCTCTTTGTGGAACCTTCTGGGTAACCGCATTGAGAGTTGTCAAAAGAATGAAGCGTTCAGGTACCTTGTGTACAAGCGCTGCCAAAGTGGCCATACGCGCGGCTGATATATCTGCTTGGGGTGATATACGGTCATAAGGGAGACAATCCCAGCTTGGGAATTGAAGCACTGGAATGTCGGGCGCAAAGAAACGAATTGCTTCTGCCATTGCTGCCAATCGCTTATCGTCACGCGCGACATGTATCACTGGCCCGTTTGCTCGCAGAGTTTCTTTGATTACAAGCTGTGCATCATACCCTTCAGGTGCACCGCCAACGATTATGTAAGAGTCATGCTTCATTTTTTCTTTCGCCTGTTACGGCTATCGCTTGAATTATATTGCAAGACCGTTCTTTAGAAAAAAAACGCCCCAAAACGTCGAGACAAAGATCGTCGTAATGGATGAAACAAGGGTCCAAAACCGAATGCTTTTAATTTTCTCAAAAAGCTCGTCAAACTTAGGGGGTGTTTTAACAATCCAAAGAACAAGAAGCCAGCGCAAATAAAGTGTTGGGAGAGCCGGAACAAATAGAAAAAATAAGGCTTGCAAAGGCTCTACGCTATACGAAAACGCCACAACGCCCCAAAATGTTATAAAAAAGCTACCCAAGCCAGCGACCAAAGGCTTTGGAAATGGTCGATAGCCCCACAACAGACGTTGCGCATTTAGATGTGCAGCCTGGACAAGCACTGTCTTACGTTCAGGGTTGTGCCGACTGGCAAGCTTTAAGTGATGATATGGCAGCCCGAGGAACACCTGACTTGCAAAAGCCCACAAAGATATCATGCAGAGCCAAAACCAAGCATTCGAAAATGAATGAAACTCTATCAAACCCATAGCTTGATCCTGAAAATTCCTGCATACAATTATTTTGCTAACTTAGAGGCAATCCAGTCAGGTGCAATAGCAAACCAGTTGCGAAAACTTGCTAGGTCAAATATTTCGTGCAAAGATACGTCAAAACTTTGGAGACCACTCGATGAAGACTGCCACAATCGCCCCATTCCCAGCAGCTCGCTTTCGTCGCGCAAAACAAACTCCACTTACACGTGAGCTTGTAAGAGAAAACATCCTCACAACAAAGGATTTGATATGGCCCGTTTTTGTCCGTGACGGGGAAAATATCGAAGAACCCGTAGAGTCAATGCCAGGCGTTATGCGTTACAGCATAAATCGAGTTGTAGAAGCTGCAAAAGAGGCCACAGATCTTGGGGTTCCAGTTATATGCCTATTTCCATACACAGATCCCTCTTTGAAAACTGCCGATTGCGCAGAGGCCTGGAACCCCAATAATCTCTCCAACAGAGCGACCCGCGCAATAAAGAAAGCTGTCCCCAATATTGCTGTGATGACGGATGTTGCACTCGATCCCTATAATATCAATGGGCATGATGGCTTTGTTATCGATGGCGAGATCGTGAATGATGCAACCGTAGAAGCATTGGTTAAACAGACTTTGTCTCAAGCAGAAGCCGGCAGCGATATAATCGGCCCATCAGATATGATGGATAATCGCATTGCCGCTATGCGCGGCGCTTTGGAGGGACACAACCATCAAAATGTGATGATCATGAGCTATTCGGCGAAATACTCGAGCGCATTTTACGGCCCGTTCCGTGATGCGGTAGGCGCTTCTGATGCTTTAAAAGGCGACAAGTCAACCTATCAGATGGATCCCGCAAATACAGACGAGGCTCTGCGTTTGGTGGCACGCGACTTATCTGAAGGGGCCGACATGGTCATGGTTAAGCCTGGCATGCCCTATCTAGATATTTGCCGACGGGTGAAAGATGAATTTGGAGTACCGACCTTCGCCTACCAAGTGTCAGGCGAATACGCTATGCTGCAGGCAGCAAGCTTGAATGGCTGGCTAGACCATGACCGTGTGATGATGGAAAGTTTGATGGCGTTCAAACGGGCAGGCTGTGACGGCATTTTGACTTATTTCGCAATTGCGGCTGCGCGTAAGCTTGCTCAGGCCTGAAACAAGAAGACTGAGATAGTGACAGTGTTGAAAATTTATAGTATGGAATTTTTGTAAGCGGCAAAGACCGCAGAAATGCAGCAGACAACTTACAGGTGTCAGATGTCAACTTTTGTATTTAAAAATGCTTGTATTGCGCTTTGCCTCGTCTCGAGCCTTCTTTTAGCGGCATGTGCGCCCAAAATGCCAACCATTGTAAACACTGACTTCCTCAAAGAGGATGCCGAGAAGATAGACGCACGGGTGGATGCAGCCTTGAACGAGCTATACTCTGAACATCCAAACATCAAAGAGTTGAGTAATAAGGCCGCTGGCGTTCTCGTGATGCCACTTGTGACGGAGGCCGGTTTATTTTACGGTGGGTCATACGGTCGGGGTGCTCTAAGGGTAAACGGAACTACAGAGGATTTTTATTCCGTGACGTCCGCAGGCTACGGCCTTCAAATTGGGGCACACCAATATGGACATGCTCTGTTCTTTATGACCCGTAAATCGATTGAAGATTTTAAAGCTTCGCAGGGATGGGCATTATCCGGCGATGTCGATTTCACAAGCTATAACCAAGCTGAGAACATTCGTGCAGAAACCACGACGGCTCTTGCTCCGATTATAGCTGTAGTTTTTGGACAGTCCGGCTTAAAATTAGGTGTTAGTTTAGAGGGAAGTAAGTATTCAAGGATCATTCCCTAAGACGTTAAAGTTGGAGCAAATTACCAGTTAAATGGGTGAGCAGAAACCTTGCCCATTGCACCATATCTAGTTAGTCTGATATGGTGATAATAACACAAAATAGACCTTTAGAAAACGAGTGCCCTGATTGAACGACACATCTGATACTAGTGAAACTGAGAACGACACTCCTCGCTCCGGTTATACATACACAGGGCCAACGGTTTCAATAACCGACGAGCTTAAAACATCTTACCTTGACTATGCGATGAGCGTCATTGTTAGTCGAGCTATCCCGGATTTGAGAGATGGTTTGAAACCCGTGCATCGACGTATTCTCTACGCGATGCACGAAACCAACAACAGTCACGATAAGCCATATCGCAAGTCAGCCCGCCCTGTCGGAGAAGTTATGGGGAAATATCACCCTCATGGAGATGGAGCTATCTATGATGCTTTGGTCAGAATGGCTCAGGATTTTTCAATGTCGCTTCCTCTGTTAGATGGTCAGGGAAATTTTGGGTCAATGGATGGAGATAATGCAGCAGCGATGCGTTATACTGAGGTACGGATGGATCATCCCGCCGCCTTCATTTTAGCGGATATCGACAAAGATACAGTTGATTTTCAGGATAATTATGACGGTAAAGACCGCGAACCAACTGTTCTGCCATCGCGGTTTCCAAATATGTTGGTCAATGGTGCGGGCGGAATTGCTGTTGGTATGGCGACCAATATACCACCACACAACCTCGGTGAGGTTATTGATGCTGTGCAGGCCCTTATTATAGACCCAGATCTGACAAGCGAAGACTTAATACAGTACATTCCAGCTCCAGACTTCCCAACGGGAGGCATTATTCTTGGTCGAACCGGGGCAAGGAAAGCTTACCTTGAAGGACGTGGAAGCGTTATCATACGGGCGAAAACTCGGATCGAAGAAATCCGAAAAGATCGTTACGCCATAATTATTGATGAGATTCCCTATCAGGTAAATAAAGCTGCAATGATCGAAAAAATCGCTGAGCAGGTGCGAGAAAAAAAGATCGAAGGCATCTCACACGTTCAAGATGAGAGTGATCGCAACGGCGTGCGCGTTGTTGTCGAACTTAAGCGAGATGCGACGGCCGAAGTGGTTTTGAACCAGCTTTTCCGCTTCACCTCAATGCAAACATATTTTGGTTGTAATATGCTGGCTCTGAACGGCGGGCGCCCAGAACAACTTACGCTTAGAACTTTTCTAACAAACTTTGTCGATTTCCGTGAAGAAGTGGTGGCGCGTCGTGTTGCTTATGAACTTCGAAAAGCTCGCGAGCGCAGTCATATACTTTGCGGTTTGGCTGTTGCTGTTGCAAACGTTGACGAAGTTGTTGCCACAATTCGCGCATCCGCAGATGCTGCCGATGCCCGCACCAAATTAATGACCAGACGCTGGCCCGCTCACGAAATTGCTGAATACATCGTTTTAATCGATGATCCGACACAAAAGATTAATGAAGATGGGACTTATATCCTATCAGAAACCCAGGCGCGCGCCATTCTCGAACTAAGGCTTCAACGTCTAACACAGATTGGTGTAAAGGAAGTTACAGACGAATTGCAGGAACTCGCTGAAAGAATCCGCGAGTATCTTAAAATCTTGGGCTCGCGTGATCGGATTATGGAAATAATTTCGAATGAACTTGCTGAAGTGAAAGAAAAATTTCCTACAGCACGCCGTACTGAAATCACTGAGTGGTCGGGTGATATGGAAGACGAAGATCTGATCGAACGTGAAGATATGGTAGTGACAGTCACCTCGGGGGGGTATATCAAACGAACACCATTGGTAGAATTCCGTTCCCAACGACGTGGTGGCAAAGGCATTTCGGGAATGCAGACCAAAGATGAAGACGTCGTAACCACTCTTTTTGTCGCCAACACCCATACTCAACTCTTGTTTTTTACCACAGATGGTATGGCTTATAAACTAAAGACCTGGCGTTTACCGCAAGGATCGCGGATCGCGAAAGGCAAGGCGGTTATCAACCTCCTGCCCATTCCTCAAGGGACTTCAATCGCAGCAATCATGCCAGTGGATGTTGCCGAAGATGAGTGGGAAAACTTACAGATTATCTTCTCGACATCAGGGGGTGATGTTCGTCGCAACGCCCTGTCTGATTTCACAAATGTGCGATCAAACGGAAAAATCGCAATGGATCTGCCCGAGGGGGTCGAATTGGTTAACGCACGGATCGCCACCGCAGATGACGACGTGATGCTGGTAACAAATTCAGGACGCGCAATTCGCTTTTCCACAACCGATGTTCGCATTTTCAAAGGACGAAAATCGACTGGCGTACGCGGTATTCGATTGTCACACCATGATAGAGTGGTATCCATGTCCATTATCCGCCACTTCGAGGCTAATCCTGACGAAAGGGTTGCATATCTCAAGATGCGGCGCGCCGTTGCTGGTATGATTGATGATGAGAATTTCAGTGAAGAAGAAGAGGTCGATGCAAACGCAACTATTAGCCCGGACCGATATGCGGAAATGTCAGCAGCAGAGAACCTTATCTTAACTATCAGTGCAACAGGTTCAGGCAAACTTTCTTCAAGTCATGATTACCCCGTACGCGGGCGTGGTGGAATGGGCGTTGCTGCCATGGACAAAGTCATGCGTGGCGGCGACCTTGTAGCAAGTTTCCCAGTCGAAATCGATGATCAGATCATGCTGGCAACATCCACAGGGCAATCGATCCGTGTGCCTGTAGAAGACATCTCATTTCGGTCACGAAGCGCTGGTGGCGTCAAGGTTTTCAATACTGGCAAGAACGAAGAAGTTGTGTCAGTGGCGCGGATTGCAGATCAAGGCGATCAGGACGAAGAGACCTTTGGAGCAGTGGAACCCGAGTAGGGTGCCGGCGTTACTCCCAGATAAATACCTCAACAGCACTGTACTTCCCTAAAATAACAACATGCACTGTCCATGTGATTGTATCGCATAGATTGTATCCATTACAGATTGTAAATGTCAGAGAATTTTGCAGTGATATATGAAATAAGCGGTTCGACTGTTGGCGCCTGGCCACATGCCATTGTCATAAGCTGATCGGCAGTATATGCACTGCCGTGCTGTTGAATAGACTTTTTAAGCCAATCACTAGCCCGCGCCAGATCACCTTTTGCAAGATCATCCTGCAGATTGGGAATATCTTTCTCCAAGGCCTGAAAAAGACATGCAGAATAGACATTTCCCAGAGAGTAAGTTGGGAAGTAGCCGAATATACCTTCCGACCAATGCACATCTTGCAAAACTCCATTTGAGGGTCGATCGACCGCATATCCAAAATCGTCCATAAATCTATCGTTCCAAGCCGCTTCAAGATCGTCAATCGACAGATCCCCGGACATTAAGCTCCGTTCGATATCAAAGCGCAGCATAACATGCAGGTTATACTGAATCTCATCAGCTTCCGTGCGGATATATCCGTCAGAAACTCTGTTCACCAATTTGTAAAATGTCTCTTCATCTTTAACGCCGAAATCGCCAAAAACCTTTAACATGCGACGGTAGAGATGCGCTGTGAAGCCCCGCGACCGTCCAAGCTGGTTTTCATAAATCCGGCTTTGGCTTTCATGGATCCCCAAAGATGCGCCCTTTCCAAAGGCTGTGAACGCATAATCGGAATTGATGTTTTGTTCGTAACAGGCGTGTCCAACTTCGTGAATGGTAGAGTAAAGGCAATTCATTGGATCTTTATCAACGGTGCGGGTAGTTATGCGGACATCGGAACTGTTACCAGAGGAAAACGGATGCACAGCCTTATCTATTCTGCCACGGTTTAGGTCATAGCCGAACGTCGATGCCAACTCTCGAGATAGGACCATTTGCTGGTCAATATCAAAAACACCCATCAGCGGTTTAGGTTTTTCTTTGTCCAATACTGCCGCCCTTAATTCAACAAGCGGTCTCCGAAGGGCATCAAACATAGATTGAATCTCTTTAGTTGAACCGTCTGGCTCATATTTATTCAGCAGCCCATCATAGGACGATAATTCAGTACCTTTGGCAAAAGCCTGACCTTCTTTCTGGCGCAGCGCTATCACTTGCGCCAAGAGTGGTTTGAAAGCATCAAAATCATCATCATGCCGCGCCTGCTCCCACACTGCGTGGGATTCAGGCGTGAGCCTTGCCAGAGCAATTGCAAGGTCTTGTGGAATTTTGCGCGTACGATCAAATGATCTGCGGATGAGATATACTTGACGCTGTTGGAGCTGGTCGAGCCTATCTGTTTGAACTTCATTCAGTAAGTCATTTAATTCATTTGAACTTTTGCGAAAGTGCATTATTTTTTCAAGAGCTGCAAATTCTTCTGTTCTGTCGGCCAATGCACCTCTGGGCATCATAGTCGCCTGATCCCAACCAAGTCGCTCTGCTA
Source organism: uncultured Alphaproteobacteria bacterium (assembly GCA_913031285.1). Lineage (GTDB taxonomy): Bacteria > Pseudomonadota > Alphaproteobacteria > Rhodobacterales > Rhodobacteraceae > LFER01. Next base: position 37,215 of record CAJWEI010000030.1, read on the forward strand.
TTTTACCAATTGCAACCGTGTCCTTGTTATAAGCCATCAAACTTTCAAATTTAGTCATATCTATCAATTCCTAAGATTTTGCGACGGAGGGAACCCCACCAAAAACCGCGCCCTTATAATTGCCATCCAAAGCAAAACTGCTCCAAGCTGATGAACAATTGCGAAATACCAAGGAGCCGCATATATGACCGTTATAATGCCAAGAACAACTTGCAGGATCATAAATCCCAAGACAATTTTGAAAGCAGATCTAACACTATTATTGCCTGCATGTCGCGTCGTCCACCAGAGGAAAACGCCAAGACCAAAAAGTAAGTACCCCGTGACACGATGCATAAACTGCACCAGCCCAGGGTCCTCAAAAAAGTTGCGCCACAACGGTTCCATTGTAAAAGGATCGGGCGGGAAAAAACCTCCCGCCATTAGAGGCCAGTCAGTGTAGCTGCTGCCAGCATCTATACCAGCCACTAAAGCGCCAAACAGTATCTGGAGGAACCCAAGTCCGATCAGGCTAGTCGAGAACGTGTAGACTCTATTCTCGCGAGCACGGCGTTGCTTGAGCAAGTCGCCCTCACTGCGGCCCAATGCCAAGGCATACCACGTGATAAAGCCCAAAATAACGAAAGCAATACCAAGGTGTGTGGCCAGTCGATAGCTCGCGACATCAACCATTGATCCAGTCAAGCCGCTAGCAACCATCCACCACCCGACTGCCCCTTGAAGTCCACCCAATACCCCAATAACGAGCAACCTACCCGTCCAGCCTGTTGGAATTTTTCGTGTGACTAAGAAAAACACGAAGCCAAGGGCCCAGACCAGACCGATCACGCGCCCCAGCTGTCGGTGGCCCCATTCCCACCAATAGATCACTTTGAACTCAGACAGGCTCATTCCCTTATTTTGCAGCTGATATTCAGGAATATTCTGGTATTTGGCAAATTCAGAATCCCAGGCAGCTGTGCTGAGTGGCGGCACGGCCCCCGTGACTGGCCGCCATTCCGTTATGCTTAATCCACTATCAGTTAAGCGAGTCAAACCGCCTACTTCGATCATCAAGATAACAAGTGCCATCAGGGCAAACAGCCAAAATCGGACAGCTGTGCGTGCCCCGGTTCCAGACCCTTTATCGATCAAACCCGTTTGAGCCACTGCAGCGTCTTTGGCTTCGCCGTCAACCTCTTGAAAAATCGATCTTTTGTTACTCATAGCATGACTTTCATGATCGTGTTTGTTGTATCAAATAGGATTTCCAATAGGGAGCTGCAAGCTAATGGTCCCTATCTTTCCAGCGCACAATTTGACGCACCATGCCATGAAACATCCGAACATCAGCTCGGGTTAAGGGCAGCCTTGACCACATATTGCGTAAGTTGATCTTCATACCAATCGCTTTTTGTTTAGGAAAAAAGAAACCGGCCTCGTCCAGTCGTTCTTCATAGTGTTGGGCCAGCATTTCAACCTCTTGGCCCGTTGCCCAATCAGTTTTAACCATCTCCATGCGCTGTGCTTGCACCTCTGTACTGGCGCGCCGCCACTCATAAGCCATCAGCAAAACGCATTGCGCAAGATTGAGCGATGCAAACTGAGAGTTCACTGGTACCGAGATAAGGGCATTGGCCTGCGCGACATCCTCATTCTCAAGCCCTGCACGTTCGGGACCAAAAAGAACTGAAACGCGCTGACCTGCCTGTATCTTTCGTGCGGCGAGTAACATCGCCTCATTCGGCGAATATATCACTTTGGTCAATCCTCTTGTCCGAGCCGTTGTGGCAAATGCATAATGGCTTTCGGAGACGGCAGACGCAACACTGGAATACTGCACTGCTTCGTCCAGTATTCGACCAGCACCACTTGCCATAGCAACGG
>CAJWEI010000031.1 GCA_913031285.1 uncultured Alphaproteobacteria bacterium
AAAGCAATAAATAAAAATTTGATGTTACATTCATATCAAATCAAATTTATGATTAATGATAAAAAATATACCTATACAGCATTATTACCAGATTATTTTAGAAAATTACTTAAAACAAAAAGACTCAGATTTTTAGATTTAAAATAAAATTTTCAATCAATAAATTTCTAAGGTTAGAATAATCTTGATTTTTAATTCTTTTTAGGTTTGTTACCCCCTTGTCAGATTTCATATATGGCATTCACATCTTCCCGACGCGTCGACTTCCCAATGGTCGATATGGCAAAAATTGTTTACTACCCTAGATTCTGGGATTTAGCCCACAGGTTCTATGAGGAGTCATGGGAGTACTCCTGCGGGCGCCACTACAATGAAATTCTGACTGAGGAGGGAATCGGCTTCCCACTCGTACACAGTGAGGCCCAGTTTCACCACCCTCTTTCATACGGCGATACGGTAAAATGCAAAATTTCGGTAACGAACATAGGTTCTTCATCCATAACTTGGGAGTACGAGTTCAGCACCTTAGCAAAGCGCATAATTGGACGCTCGAGCAAACCGCGCAACAAGTGGGACTCGCTAGGTCGACTTTATCTAAAATTGAAAATGGGCAGATGTCGCCTACTTACGATGCTTTAAAAAAGCTGGCTGCAGGATTAGAAATATCCGTTCCTCAGCTTTTTACACCCTCTGCAAAAACCCAAATCAACAGTCACATGGTAGTTACAAAATCTAATCAGGCGACGGCCCATGCAATACCCACATATGAGCATGAATTGCTTTCTGAAACCCTAACAAAAAAGAAAATGTTACTTTATCGAGCCCACATAGGGGCGCGTAAGTTTGAAGAATTTAATGGATAGGTGCGTCACGATGGTGAAGAGTTTCTCTATATTTTGACTGGTAAAGCCGTTCGTTACACAGAGTTTAAATAACCAGTCGAGATGAGTCGCGAGGATATCCCATAATATTACGTGAAAATGGGACATAATGTAATTTCCATCAGTCAGGAGGATGCAAACATCTTGTGGGTCTCATCCCTTGTTTGATAATAGTTCAAAATAAAAATGGCGAGTTTGATCTCTCTTTCAGAGCGTCTATTCCTTCCACCAAACATCAGGTAAAAATCCAATGCGGTCTCCATAAATCGGCGTATGCTTTGGGAATCGTAAGTTTGCTTTATGGGCAATACGGCTAACATTTTCATAATAGATCGGAATAACATAGCGGCCTGCTGTCAAAAGACGGTCCATACCACGCGTGACTGTCTTTAGCTCGTTCATGCTTTTGGAACTCATTAATTTCGACAGCAAATAATCCATTGCAGCCGATTTAACTCCTATTAAATTTCGAGTACCCTCATTATCGGCCATTTCTGACCCCCAATACAAGAACTGTTCATTACCTGGGGAAAGTGACAAACCACGAGAGTATGGCGTCATATCAAATTGCGTTGTTCCCAGACGTTCTGAATATTGTGCGCCATCTACCAGTGATATGTGGACTTGTATCCCAAGGCGTTCTAGTGCCTTGGCATAAATTTCAGCAATAGATAAATATTCTTGCGCCCCTTGCCGCATCAGGATCTCAAATTCAAAAGGGGTACCATCTGAAGCCTTTAAAACCCCATCAGAAACCTCATAACCAGCCTCAGATAATAGTTTTTTGGCCAAGCGCATATTTTTACGATTGCTTAGGCTGCCATCACTTTTAGGGAACTCGTATCCCTCAAGCGTTCCAGGTAGTAGAGTGTCAGAAAAATCTGCAAGAAGGTCTAACACTTCCTTTGACGCAGGGCCTTGTCGCATAGCTAGGGAAGAATTGGAGAAATACGACGATATCCGCTGTTGACGGTTAGCGTTCATTGACTCGTTTATATATTCAAAATTGAACGCGTAAATAAGAGCCTGACGAACGCGCCAATCCTGGAACTTTGCGCGTCTCATATTCATCGCAAGACCCCGTATTCCCGTTGGACGCGAATGCGGAACTTCGGATTTTACGATCGTTCCATTCTTTGCCAAAGGGAAATCGAATTGAGTCGCCCATTTTTCGGCATTACCTTCGCGGTAAATATCAATTTCTCCAGTTTTGAATGCTTCAAAATATACAGTCGCGTCAGAAAAGTACTCCATTCGAATGCTTTCAAAGTTATTAGTTCCTTTTCTAAAGGCGAGATCTTTACCCCAATAATCTGGATTGCGTTCAAGCTTGATAAATCGACCAGCCTCAAAATCAGTAATTTGATAGGGCGACGAAGTTATTGGAATTATATCCAGGCCAGACTCAGTTATATCGCGACCATCCCATTGTGCTTTTTTCAAGATAGGCCGCATGCCAGCCAAAAGAGCCAGTTCAGGATTGTCTATATTGAATGTAAACTGGACAGATCTTGGACCAGTCTGTTCTACAGTTCTAATTTTTTGCCAAAGGCCGCGATATCTCCAATGACCAATAGTTCCAAGAGTTTCATAGGACCATAGAACATCCTCAACTGTAACTGCAGATCCATCTGCGAACTTCGCCTCAGGCCGAAGGGTAAATTCAACCCATTCCCGATTCGGTCCAGTCTCAATTGATTCGGCCAAAAGCCCATAAAGTGTGAAAGGCTCGTCCCAATTTCGGCCCATCAAACTCTCATAATTCCAAAATCTGAGTTGCCAGGGGCTACGTCCTTTCAGGATATGAGGATTAAGAGAATCAAAGCTGCCAACAGTTCCTAGTTTTATATGCCCATTTTTGGGCGCTTGAGCGTTTGCATATGACAAGGACACAAAATGCGGTGGAAGAGTAGGGGTGTCATACATAGAGATTGCGTGTTGCGGCTCCGCTTGTATGGCTGAAGATGAGCCAATTATTAAAATTAAAATGTGTATATAACTAAGAATTTTGATGTAAATTTGTGTCATCTTGAGCCTTTGTTGAGTATCGACAATCAATTCTGAACTACCTTAACAATGAAAAAATGATTTTCAAACTTTTAGCTTGGAGCTTATGCGATAAAGCAGTATAAAAGGGTACTGCTCGATAGGTTTCTTGCCTGTATGAAACCTGCCTCAATAACTTAACGCCTGCTTCGTGCAGGCGTTTTTTTATGAACAACTAAAATAAAAGATTCACCCAGACTTTGAGTTAACTAATCAATAAATCCCAAAATGCGCTGCGGATAGATATAGATGCTCGTAGCTTTGTGCAGATTTTTTTATATTTGAAATACGGTCTGAAATTGAATGGTGTTTATAAAGATTGGCGGTTTAAATCACTTGTTTCTGGACTTCAGCTTCGGTGTTTGTCCAACTTTTGGATCAGGATATACCAAACCCGCTGAAATTACTAATTTAGCCGCATCTTCGATACTCATATCTAATTTAATAACGTCTTCAGCTGGAAAAAACAATAAAAACCCAGACGTAGGATTTGGTGTTGTCGGAATGAAAACGGACAAAAGTTCATCCGCTAAATCAACACGCGCCTTAACTTCCCCTTTAGCCTTTGTTGAAATAAAGCCTACTGCCCATATCCCCTTGCGTGGATACTCGACCAAGCAGGCCTTTTCAAAAGATCTATCCGCCTGAGCAAAGACTGTCTCAGCAAGCTGCTTAACGCCAGAATAAATAGATCTGACAACTGGCATACGATTTACAACGCTCTCGCCGGTACGAATGAGAGAGCGTCCCAAAAGGCCTTTGGCTAACCATCCGATGAAAGTGGTAAACACTAGAAAAAAGACAACTCCAATACCACGTAGTTGTAATTCCGTATCCGCACCAAAAACACTTTTCAGGACATTTTCGGGCTGATAGGATCCAGGGACAAAGGGTAGAACGAAACCGTCAATCCAACCGATTACGCTCCAGATAAGCCATACAGTCAATCCAACAGGCGCAATAACCACAACTCCAGTCAAAAAGCTATTTCTCAGACCAGAAAAAATCGACTTTTTTGCCGGCCAAGCTGGTGGCGCCTTAAATGGTTCATTCATTTTAATAAATCCTTATGGGGCTATGTAGAGAGGAATTTCGCAATAAACAATCACTGACGGTACTTTCAAGTATTTTAAGAGTTTTCTACAAGAATTGTGCAATTTTGGCAGCCAATTTTGCGTTATTGAACATAAGTTCTCTGTTAGCATTGAGCGATTCCCCATCTGTCAGTTCAAAAATTCGCCTAAGCAAAAATGGTGTCACGTCCTTTGCTAAGATATTGGCTTGTTTAGCCTCAGAAATAGCCTGATTTATAATTGGATTAAGCGTATCCCGCGCAATCTCATGGGTTGGAGGAATGGGGTTCGCAACCAGTTGCCCACCCTTTATACCTAAAGCCCTCCTGTAAGTATGCGCAGACGCAATTTCTTTGGTATTATCCATACGTAATGGCGCTTTAAGCCCAGAATTTGCTGACCAAAAAGCCGGAAATTCTGACTGTTTATACGAGATGACTGGGACCCCAAGCGTTTCAAGCATTTCCAATGTCTTTGGGATGTCCAAAATAGCTTTTGCGCCCGCAGCGACAACAGTCAGAGGTGTTTGGGCAAGCTCTTGTAAATCTGCCGAAATATCAAAACTATTCTCAGCATCTTTATGCACACCGCCAATCCCTCCTGTGGCAAAGACGGAAATTCCAGCAAGGGACGCGGCAATCATGGTCGCAGCGACCGTTGTAGCACCTGTTTTCTTTTGAACTAAACATACGGCAAGATCAGCTCTTGAAAGCTTTAAGGCATTTTCGTTTTTAGCAAGTTGTTCAAGCTCCGATTGGCTTAAACCAATTTTGATACGGCCATCTAAGACAGCTATAGTTGCGGGAACTGCAAAGTTGTCACGTATAATCTGTTCGACATTTTGAGCCATACTTAAATTGTCCGGCCACGGCATACCATGGGTGATAATTGTACTTTCCAGCGCTACTACGGGTTGCTTTTGTTCCAACGCTGTCTTGACCTCTGGTGTATAATCTAACAAATTCATGCTACATCCTTTCCAGATACATAGTTTCCCGCAGACATGATCGCGACATCAAGGGCTTCTTGGCGTGAGCAACCAGAGATTTCTGCGAAAATATGCGCTGCCATAAAGACATCTCCTGCTCCAGTCACTCCTTGAATGCTCACCTTGGTGGGCTTTTGGTTGATCGAGTTCACATTCTGTTCAGAGTCGCAGGCAAATTCAGATCCATTAGTAACCACAACCCTACTGAAACCCATATCCAGAAGACCACGGCTTGCCGCTTGCGAGCTTTCATAATTTTGTCCTGTAAGAATTTCCGCTTCACTCAAATTACAATAAAGAACAGTGGATGGATGAGACGAAAAAACTCTCAACCGATCCACTTTCGCTGGTGATGCAGGGGCAAGCTTTAGAGCACATTTTGATAAGACGGGGCTAATGGCCAAATCTAAAAACTGCTCTGAGGTCAGGTTGCCGTCTAGTATTACAATGCTTTTTGACGGGTTTTCCAATGATCCAAGACGTCCATCTTTTAGCGGCTTGAGAATTTCATGGCCCTGAGATTCTAGAGCGCGCGCATCAGCAACAGCAGCAACAAGTCCATTTTTGTCCTCAATCGCCATATATCGATCTGTGGCATGTTGTGAACACATATGGACATATTGCATGTCGCACCCCAGCGCTTTGCAATGTTCAATTAACTGCTTACCATCTTCATCCTGACCAATTGCTGATAACATAATGGGTTTAAGACCGAGCCTGCTTAGCTTTTGTGCTATGTTAAACGCCACTCCGCCAGGCCTGCGCTCAATCTTGCCACCTTTGTCCTCGCCTAGGCATAGATCGGTTTCGACATAGCCAATAATGTCCCATAAGACGCTGCCTGCACATATGATCTTATAATCTTGGCCGTTCATTTGACTGGAACCGAAAAAGTCATAGCCGCCCATAGACTTTCCCAAACTGCACCATCGTGTGTCTCAGGCATTGATTCTCGCAACACCACGGCATCAAGTAAATAGTCAAATCCCGCTTTGACTGGTATGGTTACGCGCCCGTGTAAATCTGTACGGAGATAAAACGTGACCACAGCTCCTTCTGGATCTCGCTCAAAAATTTCAACTTGAGCATTTTTGCGTGGTTTTTTCCCATACCACAGTTGTGCCCTAAAGCCCGCCTCCAGATCATCCACGTATGGATTAGTTTGTGCTACAAACTCGGTCTCTAAACCAAAATTACGATCACTACCTTTACCATGGCCGCGCGCCACGAGAGTTTTTGAATACCTGTGATATTGTTCCTTAAAACCTTTTAGGGGAAGCCCGCGATTGGTGTGTGAGTTTTTGGCATCGGGAAAATCCTTATGATTTATGAAGTTAGCAAATTTTTCCCAAGAATTATAAGTCAGAATAGAGGGCGTTGATTCATAAACCACTACAATAAGACCTTCGTCATCAATTGCCACAGACATTGCTGGCACATCTCCCGAGCGAGACCTAACATCCTGCCGCGCGCCGTTTTGCATCCAAAAAAACCGTTTTGTACGGTTGTTAAAATAAGAAAGGTTTATGCCCTTAAAGTTCTGCCCATTTCTTAACTCTATTTCAACTTTTTCACCTTCTGGTGGTTGAAACTGTTTGCTATCCAGCCATAATTCATGCGCATGTGCACTGATAATTTGAAGTTTAAGGAACATTGACAGGATGACTAGGCGGACAAATTTTATCATTGATCAAGCTCGTAATTTTTTTGTTGCACTTAGCACTCTTATTATCTTCTCGCTTCAGACCACAGCACATGAAGTCACACCCAACATCGCTGACATCTCCATCGATGGCAAGTCGATCACAGTTGAGATCCGTTTTAATGTCGAAGCGTTCTTGGCGGGTATCGACCTGTCAGTAATTGGAAATACTGACGAAGCTGAACAGATATCCAATTATGAAAGTTTGCGCTATTTACCCGCCACGGACCTGGCTCGATTGTTTGAAGATAACTGGCAAAACTTTGCGAGCCAGGTTAATTTGCAAAGTAACAGTTTGGCCAAGGTAAACGCACTAGAATTTTTAAGCATAAGAATTCCAAACGTAGAGGATGTAGAATTGCCTCGCCTGAGCAAGGTCTTTTTTCGTGTAGATCGACCTGACCAAAGTGCCGTGACGTTCAAGCTTAGCGAAACCTTTGGATCAACGATCTTACGGCAGGTGGGGGTAGAAGAGGGGCTTACTCAGTATCTTTTATCTGGCCAAACGAGCGATACAATGCAACAGGGAATGAGCCTGCGTGAAACGGCAATATCACGACTCGGCGAATATATTCCCATCGGCTTTGATCATGTTGTCCCACGCGGGCTTGATCATATATTGTTTGTGTTCGGTTTATTTCTTTTATCTTTGAAAACATCCGTGCTTTTATGGCAAATATCAGCCTTTACGATCGCCCATACGATAACACTTATCGCTGGGGCATTCGGAGTTATCAATGTATCCGCATCTGTTGTCGAACCTTTAATAGCAGCATCAATCGTATTTGTGGCAATAGAAAACATCTTTTTTTCAAAACTTAATAAGTGGCGCACCACAATTGTTTTTGGGTTTGGCTTGTTACACGGGCTCGGCTTTGCTACTGTTCTTGCTGATTTTGGCCTCCCAACTGGTCAATTCATACCTGCACTTGTCGGATTTAATATTGGTGTGGAACTCGGACAGCTAAGCGTGCTTGCCGCTGCCTATTTCATTCTCGGTCTAACTTTTGGCAAAAAACCCTTCTATCGGTCACTTATAACCATCCCCGCATCTTGTTTAATAGCGACAATTGGAACTTGGTGGGTGTTCGAACGGGTTTTGTTGAACTAAATTTGGCTGGTTCAGTATTTATGGCTTGCGCTTTTGTTAAAGCTGGTCTATCCGAATGTTTCGAATTCACAGGCGAGATCGGGCGCTTGGGGGGACAAATCCCTAAGGTCCACCGGTTGAAGCATCAGCTTTCACATTCTTGCCCGGGAGAAAACCGGAAAGGGAAATGACATGGCTCTACCAGAGTTTACTTTGCGTCAGCTATTGGAAGCAGGCGTTCATTTTGGTCACCAAACGCAGCGTTGGAACCCACGAATGGGTGAGTTTATTTTTGGAGCCCGCAATGGCATTCATATTCTTGATTTGACACAAACAGTTCCGATGTTGGATGCGGCGCTAAATATTATCCGTGACACTGTGGCAAAAGGTGGCCGCATTCTGTTTGTTGGAACCAAGCGCCAAGCGGCGACGCCCGTCGCTGAAGCTGCGGAAAAATGCGCTCAATACTACATGAACCACAGATGGCTCGGTGGGACCCTGACAAATTGGCAAACCGTTTCCCAATCGATCAATCGACTGACAATGTATGAAGAAAAATTGAGTACTGGCATTGACGGGCTGACCAAGAAAGAACGTCTTGGAATAGAACGTGAGCTGTCAAAGCTGCGAGCTTCTCTAGGCGGGATCCGCGAAATGGGAGGTGTGCCTGATCTTCTTTTCGTTGTCGACGTTAAAAAAGAAGCACTAGCCATTGCAGAGGCTAACAAGCTTGGGATACCTGTTATTGGGATCGTGGATAGCAATTGTTCACCAGATGGAGTAAATTACGTTATTCCTGGAAACGACGATGCAGCGCGCGCAATTTTGTTGTATTGCGATCTTGCAAGTCGTGCAGCTCTCGACGGCATGTCAGCACAGCTAGGGGCAGCCGGTGTTGATCTGGGAGCAATGGAAGAAGCTCCGGTAGAAGAAGCTCTTAAAAATCAAGCTGATGGTGAGGTTCCAGGCAATGCAGAGGCTATAGTAAAAGTTGAACCTCCAGCAGTAGAAGCGCCTACAGAAGACGCAACCCAAGCAGAAGCAAAAAATTAAATAAATTACTTATTTATCGGAGCCGATGATATAACACGGTGGCTCGGCATCCGAAACTGTTATTTTTATATACCAAATTCTACAACTCAAGCGATGAGGAGAGCTCGCATGGCAATTACAGCATCAATGGTAAAAGAACTGCGCGAAGCGACTGGCGCAGGCATGATGGACGCAAAAAAAGCGTTAATTGAAACAGAAGGGGACTTTGACGCTGCAGTTGATTGGCTAAGAACAAAAGGCCTTTCCAAGGCGGCAAAAAAGTCTGGTCGCATAGCGGCTGAAGGTCTTGTAGCTGTATCGGTTGTTGGCGGCAGTGGTGTAGCGGTGGAGGTGAACTCTGAAACTGACTTTGTTGCAAAGAATGATGACTTTCAAAAAATGGTTTCGTCTTTCGCAAAAGCTGCGTTATCGGTTGATAGTGTTGAGGATCTTGCAGCGATCAAGATCGACGGAAAATCCGTGACTGAAACTCTTACATCAAAAATTGCAACAATCGGTGAAAATATGTCACTGAGGCGGATGGGCAAAATAAGCGGTGCAAGTGTGCAATCGTATGTTCACAATGCAGCTGCTACTGACATGGGCAAGATCGGAGTTCTAGTTGCGATGAGTGCTGAAAATGATACGTTTGGTCGCCAAGTTGCGATGCATATTGCAGCTGCGCACCCACAGTCACTCCGCGAGAGTGACCTTGATCCAGCTTTGGTAGAGCGTGAGAAAAGCATTCTAACCGAGCAGGCAAGAGAAACAGGAAAACCAGATGCAGTGATTGAGAAGATGATTGCTGGCCGGATGAAAAAATTCTTGGGCGAAGTAACACTTCTCGGCCAAGCCTTTGTAATAAATCCAGATCTGACTGTTGCTCAGGCAGCTGAAGAGGCAGGCGTCGAAATCACAGGATTTGTACGCTATGAAGTCGGTGAGGGCATAGAGAAGAAGGAAGAAGATTTCGCAGCCGAAGTTGCAAAAGCAGCACAAGGCTAGGCCGGTATAAGCTGATTAATCTTTTGAGCACCAAAGATAAAGAAAGACTCCGCTGATTATATGGCGCTTTTTTTACGGTGTGGATAAATTTTTAGACAATCTTTTTTGTAGCACAGTTAGAGAATTCACCCTTGTGGCCATGATATCTTACGTTATCTGTCGTTTTTGTTTTATTTTATTTCTTAGAATGAATTCTTTTTGCCTGTATGGACACGAAGGTAATCAGAGTCAGAATGTGCTCACAGAGCGGAAGAACGGCAGATTATTCTTCTTTAAAGCCGCTTCATCAGTGACACGCAAGTTATGTATAAAGAATTAGACATAGAGACTAAAGAAATTTGAAAAATGAAGTTTGTTAAAAAAATAGGCCCGCTGGTAATGAGCAGGCCCATTTAATTAGAAATTATAATTTACTTAATGATTGCCCCGTCCCAAGCACCGTTTTTCACCACATTAGCAGAGAAGTAACCAGCAACATCGCCGTTTGCATCGAAGTCTTGTGGTCCGGCAGCACCGGCATAATGAATCTCTCCGCCAGCAGCTAAAATACTTTTCGCTTTGGCAAATTCGCCTGGCAATATAACTTCTCCCGGAGCATTTGCAACAGAACGCAGAGCCTCAGCGATCAAACTACGATCTGCTGAGCCTGCCTTTTCGATTGCAAGCGCAATTAGAAAAGTAGCGTCGTAAGAGTTAGGTACAAACGGACCAGCGGCAGGAACACCAGAAGCATCTGCCAGCGCTTTCCACGCTGTAAAACCCGATGCTGTCTGATCGGAAGTAGATGTTGTAAATGTAGCATTACCAAGATTTTCAGCACCAATTTGATCAATCACTTCTTGAGCTAACATACCGTCTGCACCGAGAAATGTTGAGAAAGCACCGGTTTCAAGCGCATTACGCATGATTGTAATACCACCTGAGCCGTAATAAGCAAAAAGAGCAAGATTGTCGCTACTCGCTCCAAGCGTGGCAACCTCTGCACGATAGGAGGCTTTATTTGGCTCATGCGCTTGATTGGAGGTGATTGTTCCACCTAAGTCAGCATATGCTTTTGCGAAAACACCTGCAATAGCGGCGTTATAATCGTCGTTTGCATACGAAACTGCGATATCTTTGATACCCTTTGCCAGTGCAAGCTCTGCAAGAGCGACGCCCTGATACGCATCAGACGCTGCAGTTCTGAACACTAAATCTGTTCCAGATTCCATGTCTGTAATCATTGGTGATGACGCTGATACAGAAAGGGTTACAACGCCAGCAGGAATAGAGACTGACTCAGCTTGTGCTATTGTTGCTCCAGAACAGACTGGACCAACAATAGCAGTTACCATGCTGACGTTGACCAGCTTAGTTACCGCATCAACTGCCGCAACTGGATCACATTGGGAATCCGCGCGGGCGATAGTGAATTTTTCACCGGCAGCGAACATACCGCCCTGCGCGTTTACATGCTCAGCGGCCATATCGACAGCTTGAACCATTGGCGCAACGAGATCCGGAATTGGACCTGTTTGTGCCATTGGATTACCGACGATTACGTCGGCTTGTGCAGCGGTTATCATTAAAGAAAGTACTAAGCTTGTTGCTATTTTGATTTTCATTACTCTTCTCCCGTTTTAAAAACTAGTTACCTGCAGAGGTAGGCCGTGACTCAGGTATTATGCCATTAGGATACTTTTGTAAGATGTATTGTAGCAAGAGTCCAATTACCACCATTCGGAGATAACCTGCTCTTGTTTTCAATAGGCTTATGTCCATATCGGATATAAGTTGTCCAAATACATTCAATCCAGAATTAATGAATATTTCGCTCGCAGACCAAATTGTCCAAACTAAAAAAGCCCCAAAGATAGCACCTTTATTGTTACCAGAACCACCAGCAATCAACATGACCCAGACTAGAAATGTCATTTTTGACGGATCAAATGTGTTCGTTGGATCAATCAGTTTAAGATGTTGGGATAGCATTGCACCTGCCAGTCCCATTACCATTGCGCCAATAACAAAAGCCTCAATGCGTCGTCTTGTGACATGCTTTCCTGCCGCGTGAGCCGCGCCTTCATTCTCCCGGATTGCAGTCATCATACGCCCCCAAGGCGAAAGTTGGGCTTTCTCCAAAAGCAGATAAATCGTATAAACAAGCAAGAGGATTGATCCACAGAAAAACGGTTGCCACCACCAATTCGGGAGTTGACCGAAAAAGTTCTCCCAACCAGCGGCGTCCTTTATCCAAGACATAGGAAAACTGGTGTAAAATCTCTCTTCGCCGAGATGCTCCCAAGGCCGAGGAATTTTATTAATGCCACGTGGACCGTTGGTTAAATCGGTTTCATTTTTCAAACATAGTTTAATGATCTCGGCAATCCCAATTGTCGCAATCGCTAGATAATCGGATCGAAGTCTTATACAAACAAGCCCAATCAGAAAAGCGATACATCCTGAAAGAACCATCGCAGCTAGGATTGCTAACGGAAGTGGTAAACCCAAGCCACCAAAATGATAAGGATTTGTTGCTGTACTCAGAAGAGCAAAAGTATACGCACCAACTGCCGCAAATCCGGCAATACCTGCATTAAATAATCCCGCATAACCCCATTGAATATTTAAGCCTAAAGCTAATATGGCGTAAATACCCCCTACCGTCAAAAGTGAGATGCCGTAAAGCGAGTATCCGATTAACATATCCATTAGAACAATCGCCCCTTAAATAGTCCGCTCGGACGTAGAACCAGCATAACAATCATAATGGCAAAGGCGACGCCTGTCTTATATCCAGGGCTGAGCAATGGCCCGTTTCCGAACCAAGGGTAGACCGAAAGCTCTTCGGCAAGGCCAATCACCAACCCTCCGATTACAGCACCAAAGGGGCGTCCTATCCCGCCAAGAATTGCCGCAGCAAACATGGGAAGCAACATCCGAAAGCCCATTGTCGTTTCTAACATCTGTAAATCCATGGCTAAGAACACGCCGGCGGCAACGGCACAAAACCCACCGACCATCCAAGTCGCCTGAATTATAACTTCCACATCTATGCCAGATACTTTGGCAAGTTCAGGGCTATCCGAAACTGCGCGCATACCTTTGCCAATCTTGGTTTTGGTAAGCAACCAACTAAGAGCCATCATAATCATAATTGTCCCTGCAATGATCCAAAAGTGTTTATTTGGCATCAAAATCATTATATCAAAAGAATTGGTAAATGATTTAACGGTCTCGTTTGGTCGCGCAATACCCGGTACAAATGTAAGCTGGTTTGGCCCCCAAACTGACTGCACAAAACTGCGGATCACAAGCATCATACCGAAGCTTGCCATGACCACACGAATGGTCGGTGCAGATCGAAAAGGCTTGTAAAAATATCGATCAACAAAAATAAATAAGCCGATCGCAAGTGCTATGGCAGGAATTGCTGCGAAAAGTGGGTGAATTGAAAGCCCAAAACTATTTTTAGCCAATGTCATTGCTGTCCAGGTAAAATAAGCGCCAATCATCATTACTTCCCCGTGTGCAAAGTTGGCAAAACGCAAGATGCTAAAAGTCAAAGTAATGCCAATCGCACCTAAGGCATAGATACAGCCGACCACGAGGCCCGGGATGAAGTAAAAATTTACAAATTCAAATCCGAATGTCTGCCACATATCATTCTTTGCTTCCTAAGAACATTCTTGCCACGTTACTATCCTCTAATAGTTCTCGGCCTGTACCCTCGGCTTTATTAGCACCATCGACTAGGACGTAACCTTTGTCTGCAATTTCCAGTGCTTGCTTTGCATTTTGTTCTACTAAAAGAATTGGTATATTGTTTTCATTGATCTTTTTAATTGTTTGAAAAATCTCGCTCTGATATTTAGGAGACAAGCCAGCAGTGGGTTCGTCTAAAAGCATGATCTTTGAATCCACCATCAAAGCTTTGGCCATTGCAACCATCTGACGCTGACCACCAGAAAGAGATCCCGCAATCTTGCTTTTCTTTAATTGCAGATCCGGGAAGAGTGCAAACATCTCGTCGATGCGTTCTTTTATTCCAGTTTTGCGTGTCCAAGCACCCATTTCTAAGTTTTCTAAAACAGACAGATTGGGGAAAACATTGTGTGTCTGCGGAACGTAGCTAATCCCTTGGCGAATTGCTTCGTCAGGCGCAATTCCGATAACATCTTGACCATTCAGATTTATATTACCACTTGTAACATTCAAAAGTCCAAGGACTGATTTGATAACAGTCGATTTCCCTGCACCATTAGGTCCAATTATAGCGACGGTCTGAGCCGGCTCAACGCTAATATTAATACTTTTTAGTATCTCAGTCTCACCATACCCAGCAAAAAGATCAACAATTTCTAATGTAGGCAAGCTACTCACTCTCCAGAACTCCCAAAGTAAGCATCCACGACATGGGGATCATTCCGAACATCTTTCATGCTGCCTTCAAGCAGAATCTGCCCCTCAGCTAAAACAATAATTCTATGACAGAGCCGTTCAATCAACTCCATATCATGCTCGATTAGACAAAATGTAAAACCGCAATTTTCGTTAAGATCAGTAATCATATCGCCGATTTTTTGCATAAGGGTCGGGTTAACACCCGCTCCAGGTTCATCCAACAATATCAGCTGTGCATCAGCCATCATCGTACGGCCAAGTTCAAGAAGCTTTTTCTGACCGCCAGAAAGATTGCCCGCCAATTGGTGTGCAACATGCTCGAGACCCAAGAACTCAAGAGTTTCACCGGCTTTCTGAACAACTTCTGCTTCCCGCTCATGTACAAGTTTAGGATACAGCCAGTTCATGAAAATGTTTTCGCCATACTGAGATTTTGAGGCAACCATCAAGTTTTCTAAAGTTGTCATTTTGGGATATTCATGGCTAAGTTGGAAGGTGCGTGCTAATCCTAATTGATAAAGCTGCTCTGTGGACCGGCCAGTAACATTTACACCTTCTAAAAATACCTCGCCAGCGCTTGGTCTTTCCGCCCCCGCAATTATGTTAAAGGTGGTAGTTTTTCCAGCACCGTTAGGTCCAATAATGCCAACGATTTCACCCTTATTTACCTGAAAACTAATATTATTTACGGCACGCACTCCACCGTAAGCTTTTCCCAGATTACGAACATCAAGAATTGGACCGCTTTTATTTGTCACGTTCCATAGCCCCCAGTCCCCACAAACCTCTTTTCATTGGGCCTTTATCGGTTTTAAAGTTCAAATGCAACGCCAACTATGATTAAGAAACATCTCGCAGCAATTTCATAAATTTTCTTACCATGATATGAACAAAGATTTTATCAAATTATTTCCGCAGTTATCAAACTGGTATGGCTACCCCGCTCTCTATAGGGTGTTTTATTGTAGTGCGAACGATAACATTTAGAGAAATGCGATGGAGACGCAAATCCACATGCAAGAGCCACATTTATAACGCTCATATCAGTCTGCATAAGAAGGTTTCGCGCTTTTTGAAGGCGAAGTTCCATATAGTATCTCTTTGGACTGCGATTGAGATAACGGCGAAAGAGCCTCTCCAGCTGGCGTGTTGACATGCGCACATCTTTAGCCAACAAAGATGGGCTGATCGGTTCCTCAATATTGTTTTCCATCATGTGAATCACCATACTAAGTTTTGGATGACGCACTCCTATTCGTGTTGGGACAGAAAGACGCTGCGTATCCTGATCAGTTCGAATAGTGTTATAGATCATCTGATCAGCCACAGAATTGGCAAGTTCTTCTCCATGATCATCGGCAATAATTTTTAGAATCAAATCGATGGAAGATGTACCTCCTGCAGTAGTCATGCGCCCACCATCGATAATGAAAACAGATTTTTTCAAGTCAATATTTGTGAATTCTTCGGCAAAGCTGTCTTGGTTTTCCCAGTGAATTGTTGCTTTTCTCCCATCCAAGATACCAGCCTTCGCCATAGAATAGGCTGCAGTACAAAGCCCCGCCACTGAAAGGCCTTTGCGCGATTCTCGCCGGAGCCAATTCAAAAGCCGCTTAGACGTATTTTTTTGTATATCTATGCCACCGCAAAGGAGAATTGTATCATCACGCTTCAATTCAATTAGGTCATAGTCAACCCTAAACGATGTTCCTGCAGAGCACGAAACATTATTCACCGTTTCACCAAGCAAAATCCAATTGTAAAGAGGATATTCAGCCATTCTATTTGCGATGCGCAATGCATCTAATGCCGAGGCGAACGACAAAAGAGAAAAACTGTCAACGAGTACAAAAGCGAAGCGTCGAGAACCGTCACGTGGCATTTCTGCCTTACCTAATTGATGTTGGTTAACCATTAAATTGGGTCTCGCTACATTATATATTTCGCGCCCTTTACTACCGTAAGCACACCACTTGCAAGATAGTAGCGCAAAACTCTTTTATCTAGTCAAGTGTAACCATTGAAATTAGCCTATGGTTCTTTAATTCCGAATGGAATATATGGGCTAAACATATGAGAAAACGCCCTGGAGATAGCACAATGACTGAATGGCACAAAACCGAATGGCGCAGATTTCCGAGAGTTCAAATGCCCGACTATACTGACCTAAAAGAACTCAGGCATGTTGAGCAAAAACTTGGCAATTACCCGCCTCTAGTTTTTGCTGGTGAGGCGCGTCAACTCAAAGCTAAACTAGCGGCGGCAAGTAGGGGAGAGGCTTTTCTTTTACAGGGTGGCGATTGCGCAGAAAGCTTTGAACAATTTGGTGCAGACGGGATACGAGATACGTTTAAAGTGATGCTTCAAATGGCAATGGTTTTGACATATGGCGCTAAAGTTCCAGTCGTCAAACTAGGCCGTATGGCAGGCCAGTTTGCCAAACCTCGCTCAGCTGCAACAGAAGCGATCAACGGCCAAGAACTCCCCAGTTACAGAGGCGATATAATCAACGAGTTAGCTTTTACAAAAAAAGCTCGGGTTCCTGATCCACATAAAATGCTACAAGCCTACACACAGTCTGCGGCAACACTTAACCTTTTGCGAGCATTCTCGACGGGTGGTTATGCAGACATGCAGCAAGTACACAGCTGGACCTTAGGGTTTACTGAAAGCGACCGGGCGACTCAGTACCGTCAAATGGCAGCGCGCATCAGCGACGCTTTGGATTTCATGGCAGCGACGGGTTTAGCTGCTGAAGATAACCACGAAATGCGTACGGTCGATTTTTATGTAAGCCACGAGGCGCTTTTGTTGGAATATGAAGAAGCGTTGACGCGGATTGATTCAACATCCGGAAAATGGCTCGCAGGTTCAGGCCACTTCATATGGATCGGAGATCGCACTCGCCAACCGGATGGGGCGCACGTAGAATTCTGCAGTGGGGTACAAAACCCGGTTGGTTTGAAGTGCGGACCAACCATGACGGCAGATGATCTTAGAAAATTAATTGCCAAGCTTAATCCTGAGAACGAAGCAGGTCGTTTGACGCTAATAGTACGATTTGGCGCAGGGGCCGTTGGCGACCATCTTCCAAGACTGTTGAAAGCCGTTAAACAAGAAGGAGCAAACGTGCTTTGGTGCTGCGATGCTATGCATGGAAATACAATCAAATCATCAACCGGCTATAAAACCCGTCCATTTGAAAGCGTTTTGCGAGAGGTACGCGAGTTTTTCAGCATCCACAAAGCCGAGGGCACTATTCCTGGTGGCGTCCATTTTGAGATGACAGGTCAAGATGTGACCGAATGTACTGGCGGTATATGGGCAGTCAGCGACGAAAATCTTTCTGATCGCTATCATACCGCTTGCGACCCGCGTTTGAATGCAAGCCAATCGCTCGAATTGGCCTTTCTGGTTGCGGACGAATTGGTAAATACAAGAAATATACATAATAAAACTGCCGTGGCGAGATAAATTCTTCGATCTTGTGCCTGGCAGGAATGGTTTGTTTGTGGAAGAGCGACATGTAGCCGAATTTTTGCTGTCGCTTTATCGCGTACCGCTTAGCACCAGATTATTGCATGCAAAGAAATGACGTTAGCCTTTTCTTATCTTGAATTTTGATGCAAAACCTGAAGGCCTAAAATCAATAAGAGGCTGAGGTAAGCCGGTCTGATCATTCTAGCGCGATGAGAGTAGTGCAAGTATTAGGACTTATAGGCGTAAGTTTTAAAGAGCGCATTGAACTCCAATTTTTTTTAACGCGAAGCATTCCTTAAAGAACCTTTAATTTGCATGATCAACGATAGCGATAGACCCATCTTAAAAAAGATCGCCTAAAGTGTTTTTAAAAGTAATATCCAAATTCTTTCTGGAGATCTGAGCTAAAAATTAAACCCATCCTTTAAACTTTGCCCTTCTCCGTAAGGTAAAACGTTAGGCAGTTTATCGCATCGTTTACACAAAGTATGTATCTATTTTGTAAACAATTTATCTCTTTAAACTTGGCTCTGTCTTTAATTACACTCTTCGACAAACTTTGGAGAGTCATGATTTTTAATTCTGTGTGTGTGAGGTGTTATTTTTGAGTTATTTTTAAATATTGAGAAAACATCACCCCTTACCTATTAAATCTCTTGTAGACCCAGCTATTCTTTTAAAATTTAGCAAAAAATCTACGTGATGTCGTACAGGCTAAATTAGTGCTTATTAAACACACGTATAGAGACCCTTGCTCCTGAAATCGCAATGAATTACCAAAAGAATAAACAAAGGAGAATACTTTGATCCAATCAATGACAGGTTTCGCCTCGTCGCAAGGAAAGCTTGACCAGTTCTCCTGGTCGGCGGAGATCAGAAGTGTAAATAACCGCGGCCTGGACATTAAGGTACGAGTACCAGACTGGATTGATGGATTTGAAGCAACCACAAGAGGTATTTTACAAAAACATATTTCCCGCGGATCAGTTTCAATGCATTTTAAACTGCGTAGCAGTCATAAACCTACCACGGGAATGCATCTAGATTCATATGCTTTAGAACAGGCTTTAAATGCCCTGAACTTTATCGAAGATCGCGCATTAAACCGCGGAATTAATCTCGCACCTTCTAAAGCGAGCGATTTGTTGCAAAGCAGTATTTTGACAGCTGAGGAAGAACTCAAGCCGGACGAAATTTCCCTTCTAAAGTCTCACCTTGTGTCGACCTGTGAGGACTTAGTTGTGGATTTTAGTTTATCAAGACGAGCCGAGGGTCAGGAACTAGAAAAAGTACTGAAAAATCAACTGACAGATTTAGAAAAGCTTTTACATGCTGCCATTGAGTTATTACCTGATAGAGAAAAGCATCAAGCAGATAGCATTAAATCTCAACTTATGTCTGTGTTAAAGGATGCGGGACAAGTCGATCCGCAGCGCATCGCGCAGGAATTGGCCATTATTGCGATCCGGTCTGACATTACGGAAGAATTAGATCGTCTGAAAGTACACTTGGTCTCTACGCGCGACATACTCAGCACTGGCGGGATCATTGGTCGTAAAATGGATTTTTTGATGCAAGAGTTAAATCGTGAGGCAAATACCTTATGCTCAAAATCTCAAAATGCTGAACTAACCAATATTGGTGTTGAAATAAAAGTGCTAATAGATCAGATGCGTGAACAAGTTCAAAACGTGGAATAACCTATGGCTAAGATAAAAAGACGCGGTTTGTTGATTATTCTTTCTTCTCCGTCGGGGGCGGGGAAATCAACGCTCGCAAAACGCTTGCGCAATTGGGATAACGATATCGAATTTTCGATCTCCGCCACCACACGTCTATCGCGCGCAGGCGAGCAACACGGTCGCGAATATTATTTTCATTCCCGTACTGAGTTCGAACAGATGATAGTTGCTGGCAATATGCTCGAGCATGCCGAAGTTTTTGGTAACTTATATGGAAGCCCTCTAAAACCTATTGAAAGCGCGGTTGCAAATGGCCATGATGTTTTATTTGACGTTGACTGGCAAGGCGGACAACAGGTCCGTAATTCGCCTTTGGGTAAACATGTGCTTTCGATCTTTATTCTCCCACCATCTATTGGCGAATTGGAAAGGCGGCTCGTTTCACGACAACAAGATACCGAAGAGGTGATTGAAAAGCGTATGCGAGAGTGCCGTGAGGAAATAAGTCATTGGCCGGAATATGACTATGTGCTGATCAACGATGATCTTGACGAAACCGAAGATAGTCTACACACGATTATAAAAGCTGAAAGGATGCGTTTATCACAGCAACCCGATTTGGTCGAAAGTGTTCGTCGCTTAAACCACGAATTTGAGGAGCGGAAATGACCCTTTACTCATTAAGTGCAAAAACTCCACAGGTTAACGATACAGCCTGGATAGCGCCAGACGCAAACATAATTGGCATGGTTATACTGCGCGAGAATACATCAGTATGGTTTTCCGCCACTCTGCGCGGCGACAATGAAGTGATCGATATAGGTGTTGGCAGCAACATCCAAGAAAATACAATCATGCACACAGACATTGGATATCCCCTGACGGTTGGCGAAAACTGCACAATTGGGCATAAATCTATGCTACATGGATGTAAAATTGGGAACAACTCACTGATTGGTATGGGCGCTATTGTCTTGAATGGTGCTACGATTGGGAATAATTGTTTAATTGGGGCAGGGGCGTTGATTACAGAAAACAAAGTCATTCCAGACGGCTCTTTGGTTATGGGCTCTCCTGGAAAAATTGTCCGCCAACTGGATGCGGAGACGATCCAAGGACTACGCAATAGCGCTTTGCATTATCAAGAAAATGCAAGACGTTTCAGTACTGAACTCGATGAGGTTTGACCGTTTTGAAAAATGACCAACCAAATATAATGCGCCCATTTGGCCTCCCTGACAGTGCGAGCACACCCGTTGTCACTCCTCTGTCGGCGTCAGTAGTTTATGCCTCGCGAAACCCAGACATGCTGGATGCCCATTATACGGGAGAATTACCCGGTTACACTTATGCCAGAGAAGGACATCCGAATGCTGATGCACTTGCAGAAAGAATTGATGCGCTCGAGGATGTCAGCGGCGGAATTATAACAGGTTCGGGTATGGCGGCTGTAACAGCCGGGATCATGGGTGTTTTGCAAAGTGGGGATCATATTATAGCCGGTGACCAACTTTACGGACGATCTTTGAGGCTACTGCAAAATGATCTTAAACGATTTGGTATTGAGGTTACCTTCTGCAATGCCACTGATGCGGAAAATATCCAAAATGCTTTGCGCATAAATACTAAAATGGTTTTGGTTGAAGTAGTCTCAAATCCAACTTTAAGAGTTGCAGATTTAAGCGGATTATCCAGTTTGCTAAAACCAAAGAATATTCTTCTCGCGATCGATAACACTTTCACTACTCCCCTTTCTCTGAAGGCAGCAGATCATGGAGCAGATATCATCATTCACTCGGTAACTAAGCTTTTGGCAGGCCATTCAGATGTTACGCTAGGTTACGTGTGGGCCACGAACAAAGAAGTAAATAAATCTATTTACGACTTTGCGGTAACCACAGGTATGACGCCAAGCCCATTTGATTGTTGGTTGGCAGAGCGGGGTCTTTTGACTTTTCCTCTAAGATTTGAAAAGGCGCAAGAAAATGCTAGGCAACTGGCAAATTTTCTGGCAGAGCAGGAAAATGTAAAACGAGTACTTTATCCTTTACGCCCAGATCATCCAGATATTGCCTTGGCTAAAAACTTACTTGGAGTGCAGGGCTGTAACATGGTGAGTTTTGAACTAACTAAAAAAACGCGAGAATCTGCAAACCGATTTGTCCAAAATGCCCGCGGTATTGCCTTTGCCCCAACGTTAGGTGATGTGGGAACAACATTAAGCCATCCAGCGAGTTCTTCACACCGCGCTCTAAGTCCGAGCCAAAGAGAAGATTTGGGAATATCTGAAGGATTTTTCAGAGTGTCGGTTGGTGTTGAAGATATATCAGGATTATTAATTACGTTTGATAATGCATTAAAAACCTTATAGTTTTCAATCGTCTCATTATTCTTAATATGCCACATTCTTTTTATTTTGAGCGAGCTTAATATCTTGTTCCAAAATTATGGAAACATCAAATAAAATTGCTACCATAATTTTACCGAGTACACATAGCCCATCAACGATGTTTTTAGTTTTTGAAGCGTTTAATCCGAAGGCCATGAGTAGGTACTGGCATTTAAAGTGGCTTGTTTTAAATTCGTTCGATCTGAATTTTGTCCAGCAGCAACCGTTAATTGGGTTAATGCCTACCAGTATAGTGATTAGCAGCATAAAGTATCTAACGGATACATCATGTTGTTTTTAAATTTTAGCTTATATTTTTATACATTTATTTCCAACCTGCATAAATTCGATTTGCTTCCAGCTAATATTAAGATAACTTTATCAATGAAATTTATAATTAGTTGGAATTTAAATAATGAAAGATGTCGAGACAAACTTACGACCAAAAGATGCACCTGATTTGAACAGCTTTAAATGGTCCGATCCTTTTCTTCTTGACGATCAATTGACCGAAGAAGAACGAATGCTTCAAGAGGGCGTGCGAGCTTATGCATCCGAAAAGCTGCAGCCGAGAATTATAGATGCGTACCGCGGGGCGGCAGTTGAGCCAGAGATTTTCCAAGAAATGGGCGCGATGGGACTTTTAGGTTCAACCATCCCAGAAGAATACGGTGGTATTGCCTCAGGTTATGTATCATACGGTCTAATTGCACGCGAAATTGAACGGGTTGATAGTGGCTACCGTTCTATGATGTCTGTTCAGTCAAGTCTTGTTATGTATCCCATCTATGCGTACGGAAGCGAAGAGCAACGGAACAAATACCTGCCCAATTTAGCAGCTGGAACGAAGATTGGGTGTTTCGGGCTTACCGAGCCAGATGCCGGATCTGATCCAGGTGGTATGAAAACACTGGCCAAGAAAACTGCCGATGGTTATCGGTTGAACGGTTCTAAAATGTGGATTTCAAATGCTCCAATCGCTGACATTTTCGTCATTTGGGCTAAGTCAGAGGCGCATGGAGGTAAAATCCGCGGGTTTATCCTTGAGAAAGGAACAAAAGGTCTTAGCGCACCAAAAATTGGTGGGAAACTATCCCTAAGAGCGTCTGTCACTGGTGAAATTGTAATGGACGGCGTCGAAGTGTCTGAAGATGCGCTATTGCCCAATGTATCAGGACTAAAAGGACCCTTCGGGTGTCTTAATCGTGCACGTTACGGTATTAGTTGGGGCGTGCTTGGTGCGGCAGAGTTCTGTTGGCACTCAGCGCGTCAATATGGCCTCGATCGAAAACAGTTCAATCGGCCTCTGGCGCAAACTCAACTTTTCCAAAAAAAGCTCGCTGACATGCAAACTGAGATCGCACTTGGGCTTCAAGGTTCTTTGCGTGTCGGTCGATTAATGGATGAAGCCAATAGTGCTCCAGAAATGATCAGCCTAGTTAAACGAAACAATTGCGGCAAGGCGCTCGATATAGCCCGCCTTGCACGGGACATGCATGGCGGCAACGGTATCTCTGAAGAATTTCAAGTCATGCGGCATATGAATAATCTCGAAACAGTGAACACTTATGAAGGGACACATGACGTGCATGCCCTCATATTGGGCCGCGCTCAGACCGGATTACAGGCCTTTTTCTAGTGAGCAAATTACGGATTAATTTCAAATCATGTTAGAACCGAAAAATCATTGGGCTGACACATCTAAAGAAGTTTTTACTGCACATCGTCTAGACGATCATATCAGCGCTGATATCATAATTGTTGGGGGTGGCTTTACCGGATGTTCGGCTGCCTTAGAGGTCGCAAAATCAGGGGCAAAGGTTGTCGTGATTGAGGCCCATGGTATAGGCTACGGTGGATCAGGCCGTAATGTTGGATTGGTAAATGCAGGGCTTTGGCTACCACCAGATGATATTATTTCACGAATAGGAAAGAAGGATGGAGTGCATTTAATTACTTCACTTTCTTTAGCACCACAAGAAGTTTTTAATTTGATAAAAACCTATCAAATTCAATGTAATCCCGTGCAGAGTGGAACCTTACATTGCGCACACAGTACCAGTGGATTTAAGGATTTAATCCAACGTCATTCGCAATGGAAAGCACTTGGCGCGCCAGTTGAGCTATTAGGTGCCCAAGAAACACAGAAACTAATTGGAACCAAGCTCTACTACGGTGCACTCTGGGATCATAGAGCAGGAACTATCCAGCCATTAGACTATTGCAAAGGCCTTGCACGTGCAGCAGTTGCCAAAGGGGCAGAAGTTTATGAAAACTCTCCCGTTTTATCTGTGAGGAAAAATCACGCCTTGTGGCAAGCCGTGACAGAATACGGTTCAGTTAACGCACCAAGGATTCTTTTTTGTACAAATGCTTATCAAGATAAAATTCATCAAAAACCAAGAGGAAAAACTACAATTATAAATTACTTTCAAGCCGTTACGAATAGTATCTCAAATGATCAATGGGCAGATATTCTTGCGCAAGGTCAGGGATGCTGGGACACTGCCATGATCATGACTTCTCTTCGTAAATCTGTAGATAATCGCCTTATTTTAGGAGCTATTGGAACCCCAGTTGGGCTTGGCCGGAGGATACATTTAAATTGGGCGAAAAGAAAAATAAAATCTCTGTTTCCGTCGCTGCCCGATGTGTCACTCGAAGCTTTTTGGTTTGGTGAAATCGCTATGTCTAACAACTATATCCCCAAAATTCAAAGGTTAGGTGACCAAAGTTATGAAATATTTGGATTTTCTGGCAGAGGGATAGGACCGGGAACCGTACTGGGAACAGCTATGGGCAAGTATTTAATGACAGAGGATGAGGACTATCTACCAATCCCAATAACACAAGGTTATTCTGAACGGTCTAGAGCCGGAAAAACTCTCTTTTTTGAAATGGCTTCCCGTGCATTTCACTTCGCAACACGTTGATTTTATTATTAGTAAATTCCAAGTCGATATCTTTCGTTGATTTAAATCACCATTAAATGTTTGATATATTGTTTTTTCGTTAGAAAATCATCGACGGTGCATTTATTTTAACTTTAATATGTCGCAAACTAAATTTGCTTTGAGACGCTTTGCTATATGTTAGATGAGATTAACAAGGGAATTTACTGTCTATGGATAAAGATGTGCTCATCAAGTTAAGACATGACCTTCACCGCATTCCCGAACTCGGCTTTCAAGAACAAAGAACCAAAGTAATACGGAGTTCATCGAAACTATAAATGCGCAAGCTCCAACGTCTGCCGTTTTGCGCACCGCCAACGTAATAGGTCTTGAAACAATCGGGGACAGAGAGCCTATGAGCTTTTCACAGGACTTTGCCCATTTTAACAATGCCGTACCGGGATGCTTGTTACTTATGGGAAACGGACAAAATGGGCCATACGGCCAACCCCTTAATGCCAATAATTATGATTTCAACGATGCACTACTGCCGATTGGAGTTAAGTTTTGGAGTGTTCTTGTCGAAGACAGGCTCCCTTCATGCGTCAAAGCTTAAAATAACAAGGGGTTTTGACGCTTTTGGTGGTGGAAAGTATTGGTAACTCGCTCTTGATCACTCCTAAGATGAAAGCTGCAATGTCTGAACAGGCTGCGCAGGTGGATAAAATATCCTTTTGGAATGATGGGGCCGGTGATGAGTGGCGCGCTGATCTTCCAATGTATATTCGATACCGTAACACTATCGACGTTGAAGCCCTTAGCATGCACCAAATGATACGAATTTTTCTGAGTAGCTTGGTCAATTCAAAAACTTTTAAGGATATCAGCCCAATCCTCGCATTAATGCGAATGATAAAATCACATTAAGAATTACAGCTTCCGCGCCATGCCGGAGAAGTTGCCTCTGCGATGATGGAAGGAGGACGCAACATGATCGCAGATGGTATTCCTGAATTCCAAGTGGCCCTTGCGATAACACAAGCCGGAATGCGAAAAGCAGCAGGAATTTTGGCAGCACATTACAAAGACAGTTGCATGTCTCCGAATACCCATTTTTAACAAATCATGGCATCGGGCAAAGAGATTATAAAACCACATCATCGCGCATCGACCAAAATCATGAAAACAGGCGAACCAGTTTTTCTATGTTTTTGCGGAATGACGAACTTTCATCGCTTCAAACTTGCCTTTGACAGTACCTTCTGGATCGGTGAAATACCTAACCCACGCCATGCAGAATTCTATGAAGTGGCAGTGGAAAGCCAGCGGGCAGCACTAGAATTTCTTTGGCCTAGAGTAAAAGCTGAAGATGTTCATATAGCTTACTCCCAATTCATAAAACAGGCAGGGTTTGATTATCCGTTTCGATGTGGACGCGGCACGGGCTGTAGCTTTCTTGAGAAAACCAAAGCTGGTCATTAGTAATAAAAATATCCTTGAACCAGGTATGGTCTTGGCGGTTGATGGCTTAGTTACGCTCAAGGGTGAGTTCAGAGCACAAGTGGGCGATGGTTTTATTATCAATAATCCGAGCTACGAACAAATAACACAGCAAACAGAAGCAACTGGCGATATAATATTGAATAATTGTAACTAAAAGATGCCATTGGCGTGAACGTCGGTCATTAACCCTCTATAATTCCATTTTTTTCCGTTGTTAGTGATAGGGCGAGCGAACAGTAAATTTTGCACCTGATATTTCTTGATAGCATAAAGCGCATAATAAGTATTATGTTAATTTAATAAACGAAAAAAAGATTATAAATAATATAGGTTGATGAATTATGTATATAATCAGACTTCGACGACCAATATAAGCCAAACTAGTTAGCATTGTTTTATCCCAGGTTGACCGATAAAAACATGGCAGGTTAGGTTTTAAAATTAATTTAACTTTCGATAATAATATTCCACAAATAAAAACAAAAATCCAAGGAAATACCGGACTATAATCCAAGCTGTAATGTCGAATGCGTGTTTCAATGAGCCATTGAAACGCGACAGGTAAATCAATTGGTGTAGGAACCGAGAACACAAAGATACCCAATGCAATCGTAATACCCAATATAACGCTAAGTGGACGATGTACAAAGACCAAGCAAGTTACGCTGCATACCAATATACAGTGTAGAATACCAAATTTTATCCAAAAAACTCCAAAAGAAAATAAAGTTATAACGCTAATTCCAAAAGCCGCACCGCCCAATACTAAAAGTCGTTGTCTAACGTAGGACCATTTTATTCCTGAGCCATGACAAAGATGAAGGCTAATTCCTGCAACGAAAATGAAAGAGCCTGCTATCAATTTTTGAAAAAAAATCCAGTTGGGTCGATAGATTATGTCTGAAGAAATTAGGCCAAAATAACCAAGGTCAAAAGTAAAGTGAAAAACAATCATTGCTAGAATTGCAAAACCGCGTAAGGCATCTAATTGGACACAGCGGCCAGTACCATTATTATTAGTCAACAATATTCTCCGATTGAATCGCATTGGTTTGCCCCCAAAAAATCAACACATCGTAAGGCTGGCAGTTTCATTTTATTATGACATCAAATTCAAGCACACCATTTTTTAAAAAATGTAAACATGCATTGGAAAGTAGTGCATTTCCAGATAAATAATAATGGATTTATAATCCATAGATTACTTGTCGAAAAGAAGTTGTGCATCGTCTACGAGTGTAGGGTCATAAAATCTAAGGCAGATGACGATGGACTGAAATAAGTAAGTGCGAATTGCAGCCGCCTGGATTGCAAGAAATATCAGCGTGGTGAGTAAATCCACTCATTTAATTTGGCATTTTTATAACGAAGTTTTTTTTATTAAATCTTACAATTTTTGAAAACAGTTGTGACTTTAACTCTCTATACTTAATTATTTCACGATTTACGCCTTAGCTGGTGATAAACTTATAAGATTACGAGTAATCATTTGATAGAGTCGCTTGCTCGTCAATACATGCTGAGGTATTGAAACAGACAGTGCTTGGAAAGAGGTATTAATGCGGATTCTGGTAACGAACGACGATGGCATTAATGCCCCCGGTATAAAAACGTTGGAAAAAATAGCTTATCAACTTGCCGGTCATGATGGTGAAGTTTGGATCGTTGCCCCAGCTACAGAAAAATCAGGCGTAGGACATTGTATCAGTTTTGCGGCACCAATCACGATTTCAAAATTAGAAACTCGCAGATACACCGTTGACGGTAATCCAGCGGATTGCATCCTAGCCGGATTACATTATGTCATGAAAGGAAAGTGTCCCGATTTAATCTTATCAGGTGTAAACCGAGGTAATAATTCGGCAGAAAATGCTCTTTATTCTGGAACCCTAGGAGCAGCGTTAGAAGGTGCTCTGCAAGGGATAAAGTCGATTGCTCTTTCGCAATATTTGGGACCTAAAAACTTTCATATTGCTGATCCGTTCGAAGCCAGCGATCAACACGGTGCAAATCTAATACGAAGTATATTGTCGCAAAAAGAGCTTTCGAAAAAAGATTATAAAACTTTCTATAACATTAACTTCCCGCCCTGTCCGGGAAAAGAGGTACAGGGGATCAAGGTGACGCCGCAGGGATTTAGAAAAAACTCCCACTTTACTGTTGAACCAATTGAAACGCCTTCAATGCGTGAGTTTCTATTCGTTAAAGGAGGAGATCAACAAGTATCGACCAAACCTGGCTCCGACGCAGATGCCAACCTGAATGGATATATATCAGTTACACCAATGACGGCTGATCTGACGGACTACGCGGAACTTGTGGGCTTGAAAGACATAGAATGATCACGGAGGCAGAGCGCAAAATGCAATTCTTGTTCGCACTTAGATCGAATGGAATAACTGAAGCAAGCGTTCTATCTGCGATGGAAAAGATTGATCGAGGATTATTTGTGCGTGGTTTGTTTGCAGATCGAGCCTATGAAGATGTGCCCTTACCTATCGAATGTGGCCAAACTATTTCGCAACCTTCTGTCGTTGGAATAATGACACAGGCTTTGCGCATCAGCCCTCGCAACAAAATCTTAGAAGTTGGTACGGGGTCTGGCTATCAAGCTTCAATTTTAGGTCTATTGGCAAGGCGTGTATATACAGTGGAGCGCCATAGAAAATTGGTTCAAGAGGCAAAGCTGTTAATTGAAAGTTTGGATTCTGCCAATATTACCTGTATTCTTTCAGATGGAAGTTATGGGCTACCAGATCAAGCACCATTTGATCGTATATTAGTGACCGCTGCCGCAGAGGATCCTCCCAGTCCACTTATGGCCCAATTAAAGGTAGGCGGAATTATGGTTCTGCCTGTTGGGCAATCAGATACAGTTCAAAACTTAATTCGCGTAACGCGTACCGAAAACGGCTATGAATATGACGATATACGCGAAGTCAGATTTGTTCCACTCGTTGAAGGATTAGGGAAAGATTTCTAAGTTTAACAAACTGAAAATCAGCTAGAAAAGTAAACATACGTAAGTAAACGTCGATCAAGGAGTAACATTAATGGGACCCTCATCTCTTATTAAGTCAAGTCTTGGCATAATGCTAGCGACTTTTGGGCTAAGCAGTTGTGATACTTCAAATCTTGATCTCGACTTGCGAAATAATAATTATGATACCTCACGCGCGGCGAAAGCTGTGTTAGAAAAAAGACCCCAACCCGACGATCGCGGAATTATATCCTATCCCAATTATCAAGTCGCTATCGCTAGGTTTGGAGATACGCTAACAAAAATGGCCAGACGGATTGGCGTAGATCCTAGTCCTTTGGCCGATTATAATGGACTTGCAGAAAATGAAAAACTTAGGTCTGGTGAAGTCATCGCCCTACCCAACCGTGCCGCCGAATTAGGAAATAGCCAGTCATCGCCCTCTGTCGACGTGACGCAGATAGCGCAGAGCGCTTTGGCAGAAATTGATGTTGCTCAAACCCCCAATCTCGAAAGACAAAAGCCAGAGCCTTTAGAGCCCATCCGTCATAAAGTGAAACGTGGTGAAACAGCCTTTACTATTTCACGGCTTTATAATGTAACTATTCGGTCTTTATCAGACTGGAATGCGCTTGATAGTGACTTCAATATAAGAGAGGGGCAATATTTATTGATACCGTTAGCAAATACATTAACGCCGCCTCAAACAAAAACTGTTAAAAACGAAAAACCAAGAACAGCAAGCCTCCCACCTGCCCCTCCCAGCGCCAAAAAAGCGTTACCTGACGAAGAAATACCTCTTTTGAAAAAGAAACTGAATGTAAAAAAGCCGACTATTCGAACTCCAGTAGGTGGTATTTTAGCCTATCCAGTTAAGGGCAAGATCATTCGTGAGTATGTTAAAAATAAAAATGATGGAATTGATTTTTCCGCACCCCCAGGTACGGATGTCGTCGCCGCAGATAGCGGGATAGTGGCCGCCATTACATCAGACGCAAATCAAGTACCCATCGTTGTCATAAAACACGAAAATAATCTTTTAACCGTCTACGCTAATATAGATAATATATCTGTGGAAAAAGGCGCTTCAGTTTCGCGCGGTACATCAATCGGCAAAGTTGGAAAAGGTGATCCCTCATACCTCCATTTTGAGGTTCGCAAAGGGTTTGAAAGTGTCGACCCGATGGGCTATTTAAGGTAAATAGGTAAAGCAAGAGTAATTTATATAATATACTCCTAAAATTACTCTGAGAATTAACTGATAGATTTAAGCCGCCATTGTTTGTTCAGAATTTTCCGCCAAATGCCCTTCTTTAACAGCTTCAATCATTTCGGAAACTTTCTCCGTAACATTTTCTTGGTACTTCCTAGCTTCGATGATAGCTGAATACAGATTAGATTTGCTTCTTCGACTGATCATAATAGCTTCTTTTGCCTCATCGTTTAAATCAGCTTTTGACAGTTGTCGTGCTTCTTGACTTATTTCGAGAATGACTCCACGTTGCTCTTTTTTACCTTCACCTTTATCTTCAGTCGCAAATTTTTCTTGTACTTGTGAGGTCTGCGCCGTTGATTTTTTAGCGACTTGGGGAGCAGTCTGCTGTGCAAGGTAGTTGTTGATCCCCTGATTATTAATTTCCACCATGTCATATCTCCTTAAAGGAATTCTATAAACATACTGCAACTATTGGGCCAAATTTACTTTATTAAAAACAGATAGTTTCGTAATTTTCTCTAAGATTTTAGCAGAAAAGATTACGGATGATACAAACGCAAAATTGGGCTAACTCAATCACCGTTCTATCTACAACACTAAATTTCTAGTCTAAATTTTAATTAATAATTCAATAGCGCTTAGCAAATGTGCGCTGGGGTCACGGTAACAATATGAATTTAGACAACAAAACATTTAATTTACAAAAAATAGACTCCAAAAATAAACAAAATAGCTTTTTATCCGTTTTCTTTAAGCATAAAAGGATAACATTTATGACATTCAAAGATGATCAACTAATAAAAATTCTCTGGGGATGTGTTTCTCTTGAGAAGAGTTTTGAGCATTCCCCATACTCTGTCTCAAGCCGCGATTTGGAAACGCTTAGACTTCACGAGCGATTCAAATCTAATCTCTTGGAAAGGTATAGCTAGGTAGTAAAGCCCTGGCTTAAGCAATTTTATTTGCTAAATTTGCAAGCGTGGGCTGGAGAAAATAAATCACTTAGTTCAGGTTTGAAATACAACCTGCGTGCTGATTGAGTTCATGAGGGTTCCCCAGGCACGCAAAATTTGTTATAACCGCATGCTAAATATCAAAACTTTCTTTTACATAGTCAAATACAAATACTATTCTTATTAACGGATGTTCTTTTTGAGTTGCACCTACTTAAATTGCTCCGTTAGTCCAGGGCATAAGGAGAGGGTTACAATAACAAATACTTAATTGCAGCCTCTGAAATTCATTCTATTTTTGTTAATGGCTGAATAAACGAAAATTAACCTGTGCAACAAAAGCGCGTAGTAGAGAAAGGTCTTCTAAGCGATAAGATTGCTATTGTTTCTTTTAAAGATAACAAACCACTTCCCAATGGGAATTCGTATTTTCCAAAATTGATTACCTCAACATTAAAAGAAGATACATTCTAGGAAGAGGTAAGCGTAGATCCAGACAGATCACCGTTGTTGGTTGTCATTGTTTTTACGCAAGTAGCAATAGAAAAATCCGTCGCCATTTTCTGACGGCATAAATTGCTTACTTTCCAGACACTCTAAGAATCCATATGATGATATTACATCGTCAATTTGAAAACTATTCTCTCTCTTTAAAACAGAACAGGTTGAATAAACCAAAATACCGCCTGGTTTAACATAATTGATCGCTTGTCGCAAAACCTCCGCTTGCGTCTGGACGACGCTATCTAGTGTTTTCTCAGTAAGCATCCGCTTACCCCAAGGATCGCGACGCCATACTCCACTACCAGAACAGGGAACGTCACAGAATACCAAATCATATCGTTCTTTACAAAGGCTATCCTCTAATATACACTCGATATTAACACCTGCACGGATTGCACGTGATGGAAGGTCCTTCATTCTCAGTGGTGCCGTATCATACGCAAACACTTTACAGTTTAACCATGCAGCTAACGCGAGAGACTTACCACCTCCACCAGCGCAATAATCTAGTATTTCTCCCTCAATAAAAGTAGGAAGGCTGCAGATGCTCATTTGACTAGAAGCATCTTGTAATTCAACCAGACCTCCTAAATAAGCAGCTGAATTTATAATCCTATGCGCATTTTCCAACACTAACAAAGCAGTTGGCACAGTTTCATGTGCTATAGCTTTTATATCTTCCTTTCCCAGCATTTCGATAGCATGACCGACGGAGCTTTTGATTAGATTAACCCTCAAAAAAACTGGCGCACGTTGGGTAAGTTTTTCCGCGACTTCTTCCGCCATTTCTGCGAGATCAGTGCGCCATATCGGCCAGAGCCAATCAGGTATATCAAGCCGTTCTTGGAGAGACGGGTCGGGAAAGGGTCCTATTTCGTCAGTATGTAATTTAGATGGCCCATATCCTTGTCCACTAAAGACCGACTTCAAATCGGCACCTTTGCTCAAAAGAGCACCAATCATAATTGCTCTGCCCCGCATACCGCCACCACATGCGGCATAGAAACGTAAATTTCTCAGCGCGTCATAAATATGATCCCTCACTGCGGCTCTATCCTTTGAGCCAGCAAATCGGTGGCTTCGAAACCACCGGGTTATCACAAACTCTGCAGGATGATCGCTTTCAAGTACTTCATCTAGAATTTCAATAGTCGCTTGAATACGCGCGGCTGGCATCATGTGAATTACATTATCCTGTAATTAGGGCTTTCGCGGGTGATTTGAACATCGTGTACATGACTTTCTTTCAGCCCTGCCCCAGTTATTTTTACAAATTCGCAGTTTTTGCGCATTTCCTCAACGTTTGCGCATCCAGTGTATCCCATAGCAGCACGCAGTCCTCCTACCATTTGATGTATTACCGTATTTGCTGAGCCCTTGTAGGGTACTTGACCCTCTATTCCCTCGGGAACAAGTTTTTCATCTATCACATCCTTTTGAAAATAACGATCGGCAGAGCCACGCGCCATTGCTCCAATGGATCCCATACCACGATAGGATTTAAAAGACCGACCTTGGTACAAAATAATTTCTCCAGGACTTTCATCGGTTCCCGCAATCATGCTCCCCACCATTGCACACGAAGCACCAGCAGCGATAGCTTTTGCAAAATCTCCCGAAAATTTAATCCCACCATCAGCAATTACAGGGATATTTCCAGCTGCCGCGGCACTTTCCATAATCGCTGTTAGTTGTGGCACACCAACACCGGCAACTATTCGCGTAGTGCAAATTGAGCCAGGCCCTATGCCGACTTTGATCGCATCAGCCCCTGCCCCGATAAGCGCTGTGGTAGCTTCTGAAGTTGCAACATTTCCAGCAACAACTTGTATCGAATTTGATAATTTCTTGATGCGTTCAACTGCAGTCGACACACCTTCAGAATGTCCATGTGCAGTGTCTATAACAACCATATCAACCCCTGAATCGATCAGCTCTCTGCTCCGCTCGTAGCCTTCGTCTCCAACTGTTGAAGCTGCCGCAACCCGCAATCTTCCCAACTCGTCCTTGCAAGCAGTTGGGTTTAAAACAGCCTGTTCGGTATCTTTAAGAGTTAAAAGTCCAGTCAGCTTACCATTACCGTCCGTGATTAACAATTTTTCAATCCGGCGTTCTTTCATGAGATTAATTGCCTGAGTCCGATCCACCAGTCCGTTCAAAACGGCGAGGTTTTTTGAGCTCATCATCGCTTTGACAGGCGTTTTGAAATCATTCGCAAAGCGCATATCGCGATTTGTAACTATACCAACCACACGCCCAATCTCATCCACAACTGGGAATCCAGTCACATTGTAACGCTCCTGCAAGCTTTTAGCATCCGCAAGCGTTTGATCTGGTGTTAATGTAATCGGATTGTATACTATACCGCTTTCAAATCGCTTCACTCGCCGGACTTCGCGTGCTTGCGACTCGATGTCTAGATTACGATGAATAACTCCCATACCGCCAGCCTGAGCCATTGTTATTGCCATGCGGGCTTCGGTTACCGTATCCATGGCAGAACTCAATAGTGGAATGTTCAAAGATATGGCTTTAGTCACAAATGTCTGTGTGTTTGCCGAGGTTGGCAGAACGTTGGATGCACCTGGCACTAATAGTACATCGTCAAAAGTAAGGGCCTCGCGGATCTGCATTGATACATCCTTTTAGCAGGTTAAACTTGGCGGACCCGTATGTCACGTTCCACCACAAAAGAAAAGAGGTAAACACCTTATTGCAAACCATTTTAAGGACACTTAAAGTTGCTATTGTAACTATCTCCCAACATTCCCATGATCATCACAGAAAGATAATAAAAGGATCAAGAAAATGAGCGCACATGGATATGAAGAGGGCCGTCTCGATCTTCCTTTTGTCGGGATTTCAACCTTTGCCAAACGCCCCTATGTCGCAAATTGGTCAACTATTGAAGCTGATGTTGCGGTACTAGGAGCGCCCTTTGACGCAGGCACCCAATGGCGATCTGGAGCTCGCTTTGGCCCGCGCGGCGTTCGCGAGGCGTCCACACTATTCAGTTTTGGGCACGCTGGGGCTTATGATCACGAAGATGACGTTGTTTATCTTCCGGGTCAGATCACGATTGTCGACATGGGAGACGCGGATATTGTCCACACTAATACTAGAAAAAGTCACGCAAACATTGAAAAAGGCGTAAGGGCAGCCTTAGAGGCAAAGGCTCTACCTGTTGTTATAGGTGGCGATCATTCAATCAATATTGCATGTATTAATGCATTTGACAAGATGGGTCCGTTTCACATTCTTCAAATTGACGCACATTTAGACTTTGTAGATGAAAGACATGGGGTTCGCTTCGGACATGGTAACCCAATGCGGCGCGCTGCTGAAAAAAAATACGTCACTGGCCTCACTCAGATCGGGATCCGAAACGTTAGTTCAACAGCTAAGGAGGGATATGAAGATGCCCGTGTGCGTGGGTCGGACATTCTCTCGGTCCGTCAGGCAAGAGACTTAGGACCCGTCGATCTAGCCAAAAGATTGCCAAAAGGCGCTAGAGTATATGTTACTATCGATATCGATGCATTTTGTCCATCTATAGCGCCTGGAACTGGTACTCCAAGCCATGGCGGTTTTTTGTACTACGAAGTTTTGGAAATGTTGCAAAAAGTTGCGCAGCGGCACGAAATAATTGGTATAGATCTTGTCGAAGTCGCACCTGATTACGATCAGTCAGGCTCAACTTCCATATTGGCAGCTCAACTTCTTTTAAACCTCCTGGGGTTCATTTTTCAAAACCGTGATCAGAGATTATGATGTTTGGCGGCATTGCACTCTAAAACGACGCATGCAGAACCCCCAGTAGCAACAAAACTATCTAGTAGTTCCTAGAAATATTGTGGCAAAAAGGCAAACTAGATGAGTAATGACCCTCTTGTTGTTTTCACACCTTCTGGCAAACGAGGTCATTTTGCGAAGGGTACACCAGTTTTGACAGCCGCACGCCATCTCGACGTTGATCTAGATAGTGTCTGTGGTGGTAGAGGTATTTGCAGTAAGTGTCAGATTACTCCTTCTTATGGTGAATTTTCAAAATTTGGTGTCAGCGTTTCAAAAGATGCTTTGTCCGAATGGAACAGTGTCGAACAGCGATATGATGATAAAAGAGGGCTAAAATCAGGACGTCGCCTTGGATGTCAGGCGCAGATTAATAGCGATATTGTCATAGACGTTCCAGCAGAGAGCCAAGTTCACAAACAAGTTATACGTAAAGCTGCAAGTGACCGAGTGATACAAATGAACTCGGGTACTAAACTCTATTTTGTTCAAGTCGAAGAGCCTAACATGCATGAACCCTCAGGAGATTTAGAGCGGCTCTCAAAAGCTCTAAAAGAACAATGGGACATTAGGCGCGTAACTTGTGACTTATACAATCTTATTCAGTTGCAAACAACTTTGCGAAAAGGTAACTGGCATATCACAGTAGCTCTTTACAAAGATCATTTATCAAACGTCTCAAAGATTGTTAATGTCTGGTCTGGACTACACGAAGCCGGCATTTACGGCATAGCGATCGATTTGGGGTCAACAACGATCGCAGCACATCTTATTGATCTAAAAAGTGGATTAGTGCTTGCTAATTCGGGGATCATGAACCCGCAAATAAGGTTTGGAGAAGACCTGATGAGCAGGGTAAGCTATTCAATGATGAACTCCGGTGGCGCTAAAGAGATGACTAAATCGGTTCGTGAGGCGATCAATGTTCTAATTGATGATGTTGCCAAAGAAGCCAATATCTCTAATAATCTTATTTTGGAAGCTGTTATCGTGTGCAATCCAGTGATGCACCACTTACTATTAGGCATAGATCCGGTTGAGCTTGGGCAAGCTCCCTTCGCACTGGCCACTTCAGACGCACTCTCGCTCGGGAGTGAAGAGATTGATCTGAACGCAATGAATCTCTCAGGCCAATGCTATATTCTGCCCTGCATTGCCGGGCATGTTGGAGCAGATGCAGCCGCGGTGGCTTTATCCGAAGAGCCTGGGAAATCGGATGATCTTATTTTGATCGTAGATGTTGGCACGAACGCAGAGCTATTGCTCGGAAACAAATCACGT
Organism: uncultured Alphaproteobacteria bacterium; assembly: GCA_913031285.1. Classification (GTDB taxonomy): domain Bacteria; phylum Pseudomonadota; class Alphaproteobacteria; order Rhodobacterales; family Rhodobacteraceae; genus LFER01. Next base: position 36,875 of record CAJWEI010000031.1, read on the forward strand.
GTTTTGGCCTGTTCATCTCCAACGGGTCCAGCATTTGAAGGTGCTCAGATCAGTTCTGGTCAACGGGCTGCCCCCGGTGCGATAGAGCGTGTTGAGATTGATCCGGTCACTAAAAACCCACGGTTTCGCGTAATTGGTTCCGATTTATGGTCAGATGAAGATGGTTTTAAGGAAGCGACCTCTGAGATAGGAGTAAGTGGTATTTGTGGTTCTGGTATCATCGAAGCAGTTGCAGAGCTTCGCCTTGCGGGGCTCATGGATGAAAGTGGTCTTTTAGGATCAGCCGAAGCAACCGGCACAAGTAGGATGATCCCATATGGGCGTACCTTTTCATATGTCATTCATGACACCAGTAGTTTGGATGGACCGGTCATCACGGTAACACAGGGAGATATACGCGCGATCCAGCTTGCTAAATCAGCCCTTTATGCTGGGGCGCGGCTCTTAATGGATGAGATGGGTGTCGATTTTGTTGATCGGGTAGTGCTAGCAGGTGCATTTGGAGCACATATCTCGAGCAAACACGCGATGGTTTTGGGCATGATCCCTGATGTCGCATTAGATAAAGTAATTTCGGCCGGAAATGCGGCTGGTACAGGCGCCCGAATTGCACTTTGTAATGTGGACTCCCGCGCAGAGATCGAAAGAACAGTCCGCCAGATAACCAAAGTAGAGACGGCTATCGAGCCAAAATTTCAGGAGTACTTTGTGGCTGCGAATGCGATACCACATAAGACCGACACCTACCCCAAGCTCAAAAAAATCGTAACCCTTCCCGATGTTTCATTTAACACAAAGTCACAGGATGATGGCACAGCAAGAAGACGCCGTCGCCGATAGCTGCTGCCATATTTCGTTTAAAAGGCAACCACTGTTTTATTGGTCGGAGTTAAAGGGTTTGGTTCGCTGGGGTCCTCTCAATTCCTTCGCTACGCGCTAGGATCAGTTGTCTAAAAGGGTAGCGCGAAATATTAGCATAGTTTGTAGTTAATCGAATAATGGGTAAAAAGTTAATTTAATTATGGATTTTGCAATGCTGTACAAATCACGCTCAATTAATGCGAAAATGTCTGAACAACTTATATGGAACCTACCTATTTCGCTAAGAAAAATGTTTGTCTGTGTCTGATGAGGCTATGGTGGAGGAGTATAACAGCGATTTAGGGCAGAGTTTGCAATCTGAACCCCATATGAACATTCAATAAAACTCTACTTCCGAAATTAGAATTTCAGCTTCGTAATTTTTTCCATACGCAACTACGCCCACTGTTATGATCTGAGATGGATCGAGAGCCCACCGCAACATACGAGAAGAACGTTCAAATTTTGAGAATGGCAATTTTATCTCAATCCATTGCTTCGGGACATAGAATTCTTGCCGATAATAATGCCAAGGGACAAAAGACCCCGCGACTCTCAAATGAATGTAGTATGTATCTTCATTGCCTTTAACCAGCAATCTAACGCCGTCCAAATCCTTAGCTGCGTCTTTACCAACATTTGTGCGAACTTGAATAAAACCGCCGTTATTTGCTGTGGAAACACTTCCTTTGAGATGGATTATCTTGCCGTTATCCAAATTTTCAACGCGCGCCGAGCCCGTTGAAACGCCCCCCATGACTGTATCAGCCAAATACGTCCAATCAGACTGATCAATCATATTTTGAGCCTCCAATTGGCTTGTTATAGTCATCATTAGCGAGAAAATTAAAAACCGCACCTGCCCCTCCTTTTCTGGACGAAATTCGAAAGAGTAATTCCAAAATCTTTAGAGTGATCCTTGCCCACCTTCCAAATTAAACACTCACGCCAGTTTTGAGATAATTTTATTATATCGCATTTCCAGTTTGAAATTACTTATTTAAAATAAA